>CAMWRX010000040.1 GCA_947176765.1 uncultured bacterium | reverse complement strand
GGCTTCAATGGAGGGGGCGGCGCTTCTGCTGGGGACGCTGGTTCTGGGAGTGGCGGGGACGCTGGCCTGCTCCCGCCTGCTGTCCGCCACCGTCCTCAAAGGTATGCCCTCCTCCTTTGCCCTGGAGCTGCCCCCCTTCCGCAAGCCCCGGGTGGGAGAGGTTGTCGTCCGATCGGTGCTGGATCGTACCCTGTTCGTGCTGGGCCGGGCGGTGGCGGTGGCCGCTCCGGCAGGGGCGGTGATTTGGCTGATGGCCAATGTCACGGTGGGGGACGCCTCCCTGCTGGCCCACTGTACCGGCTTTCTGGACCCCTTCGCCCGGCTGTTCGGGCTGGACGGGGTGATTTTGATGGCATTTATCCTGGGCTGGCCCGCCAACGAGATCGTATTGCCGGTGATGCTCATGGCGTACCTGGCCACCGGCAGTCTGGTGGAGTTCGACGACCTCGCCGCCCTGGGCCAGCTGCTGACTCAGCACGGCTGGACTTGGCTGACGGCGGTGTGTGCCATGCTGTTCTCCCTGTTCCACTGGCCCTGCTCCACCACCTGCCTGACCGTCTACAAGGAGACAGGCAGCGTGAAGTGGACGGCGCTGGCCATCGTCCTGCCCACGGCGCTGGGGCTGGGGCTGTGCCTGTGTGTGACAACTGCGGCCCGGCTTCTGGGGCTGGCATAAACATGATCGCGGCGGGGAAGTCCTCGCCGCGATTGCTTTTTGCCCTGCGGTGTGCTATACTGACCCTGCCATAAGGCAAAGCACATAGAAAGGTGAGAATATTATGATGCTCTGCATTGCCTGCGCTCCACGCGAAGTTTGAGGACGCCGCGTGGAGGATGACCCCAGTCCTCAGACTTTGCGCTTTGATTCCACATAAAATCAAAAGGAGCAAAGTCAAATGAACAAAAAATATACCCAGCTCAAGCCCTATCTCCTGCTTTGGAGTACCCAAACCCTGTCCGCCCTGGGCAGCGGTATGACCAGCTATGCCCTGGTGCTGTGGCTGTACCTGCGTACCGGCTCGGCGCTGCAAACCGCCCTGCTGTCCATCTGTTCCTACGCCCCTTATGTGGTGATGAGCGTGTTCGCCGGGGCGCTCAGCGACCGCTGGGACAAAAAGCGCACCATGTTGGTGTGCGACCTGCTGGCGGCGGCCAGCACGGTGGCGGTGCTGATTCTCATCCGCGCCGACGCCCTGCTGCCCTGGCACCTGTATCTGCTGAACGCCCTCAACGGCCTGATGAACACCGTCCAGCAGCCTGCGGGGGAGGTGGCGGCCACCCTGCTCATCCCCAAGGAGCTGTACCAGCAGACCAGCGGTTTGCGGTCTTTCTCCCAGTCGCTGAACTCCATCCTCACCCCGGTGCTGGCCACGGCGCTGTTTGCCTTCGCGGGCATGGGGTGGGTGATCGCGGTGGATTTGGCCACCTTTGGAATCGCCTTTCTCACGCTGTGGCTGCTGATCGACATCCCGGAGGCCGGAGGAGGGGAGAAGCCCCGGGAAAGCCTCTTGACCTCGGCGGGGGCGGGGCTGGGCTGGCTCAAGCGGAACCCGCTGATCCTGAAGCTCATCCTGTTCCTGGCCGCCATCAACCTGGTGGCCTCCACCTACGACGCCGCCCTGCCCGCCATGGTGCTGTCTAAGCCCGGCGGCGGTGAGACGGCGCTGGGACTGGTGAACACCTGCGTGGGGCTGGCAACCCTGGCGGGGAGCGTGCTGGCAACGCTTCTTCCCGCGCCGAAAAACCGGGTGCGGGCCATCTGTCTGGCTCTGCTGTTCTCCATGAGTACGGAGAACTTTATCCTGGCGTTTACCGGCTCACCCCTGGCCTGGTGCATAGGGGCGGTGCTGGGCTGGCTGTTCATCCCACTGATGAACGCCAACATGGATGTGATTTTCCGCGCCACCATCCCGCTGGAGATGCAGGGGCGGGTGTATGCCTGCCGGAACACCCTGCAATTTTTCACCATTCCCATCGGTTTCCTGTTGGGCGGGGCGCTGACCGACCGGGTCTTTGAGCCGCTGATGGCGGCCCAAGAGGCGGGAGGCCCGCTGGTAACCCTGTTCGGAGCGGGAAAGGGTTCCGGCGCGGCTATGCTGTTTGCCGTCATCGGCGTGTGCGGTGTACTGGTTTGTCTGGCCTTTGGCTGGGCGCTGAGGAAACATCGCTGGAGCGAGTTTGCGTAGCAAGAAAATAAAGGCACCAAAAAGTACCGCCGGTCACAGGACCGGCGGTACTTTTTGTGTTGGCTTTGGCAATTTGTTCTGCTCCTGGTTCAGCTCCCAGAACTGCATCCCGACAATAATGATAAAGGTAGCCACCGCCGGGGCAACCAAAACATGGCCCGCAAGGGCGGAGATGGCGCAGCCGGCCAGGGTGCAGTACAGGGCGGTGCAGCAGCCCAGGCTTCCCAGCCGCTGGGCAGAGCGCTTGAAGAACTGGGCGATGGCGTAGACAATGAAGGCCAGGTAGGGCACATAATACAGGGCGAAGCCCAGGATGCCGTGGCGGATCAGGATGGAGAGGGGATCCATCTCGATCATATAGTGGACGTTGCGGCTGTAGGAGGAGGCGCCGGCGTAGCCGATGCCCAGCAGCTTGGCCAGGATGCCGCTATCGGTGTACACCTGGACGGAGGGGGATGCGCTGATAAAACGGCGGCTGAGGATCTGGTCGATGCGCTTCATGACTTCATGGGAGTCGATGAACTCATACAGCCAGGTGCCCCGGCAGGCTGTCTGAAGTTCCTCGTTCCAGGAAGCGGTGGTGATCTCCGGCTCATTGTCCAGCATCGGGAAATAAACTTCGCCCAGATACCGCTTGAGGGGGGAATTGATGAGGAAGATGACCAGGGTGACCAGCAGCATGACACCCATGACGATGGCCTGGATCTTACGCGCCCGGTTGGGATACCGACGCAGAGCCCACAGCGTCCAGATAAAGGCGGCGGCGCAGTACAGTATGGTGAAGCCAAAGATGATCTTGGTGCCCAGGAAGTTGGCGCTGATGGACACCGCCAGCAGGCCCCACGCCGCCAGGGCGCCCTTCCACCAGGTTTTTTTGGTGACCTCAGGCAGCACCCGCAGACAGTGGAGGATGGTGAACGGCCCGGTAATGGCCAGGATGCAGCCCACTTCGTTGGCGGCGTAGAACCAGCCGCCCACCCCATAGCCGGAGTTGGCATAGGACAAAAAGCTGGTCCTGGTGATATAGGAGATGGGGATGACACTGGCGTACAGCGCGCCCGTCCAGGCAATGATCCGAACGGTAACCAGCATTTCGTATTGCCGGTAGATGGCCCAGAAGAAGAACAGCACGAAGGGGATAAAGAAGGTCTTTACCACGTCCTTCATATTGCTCACGCACAGCGACAGCCCGCCCAGGGAGAACATATAAGCCATGAACAGCACCAGATAGGCGATCAGCGCCCCGATGAAAATCATCCACTGCTTTTTGCCCGGGAAATCACTGATGAACACGGCGTAGAGGAAGGCCAGCCCCATGAACAGGGAGCGGATCACGATGCCCACAGTGATGGGTATGCCCGCCTGAACCGCCAGGCCGGTGAGTACGTCCAGCAAAGGCTGGCAGAGGATATAGACGGCCAGAACCGGGGGAAGCCAGGACTGGGAAGCGTCTTGAATTTTTGTGCGCAAGTTTGCCATAAAAACCTCCATATGTGAACGGAGCCGGTGGGGCTCCAGCGTAGCTGACAGAATAACTTAAAATAGTATAGTATAGCGTGGCGGATTTTGCAATAAAAAATGTCTTAGAAGATTGTTAACATTTTGCAAAGTCAAAAAAGAAATCCTGCCGCACGCTGATGCGGCAGGATTTCATGTAAGCGGTTACAGCGCCGCTTTTATGGCGTCCACCATATCCGTTTTCTCCCAGGGCAGATCGAGATCCGGGCGGCCGAAGTGGCCGTAGGCGGCGGTCTGGCGGTAGATGGGCCGGCGCAGGTTCAGACGGTTGATGATGGCGGTGGGACGGAGGTCAAACACCTTGTCCACAGCGGCCTCCAGCGCGTCGTCGGACACGGTGCCGGTGCCGAAGGTGTCCACCCGGACGGACACGGGCCGGGCCACGCCGATGGCGTAGGCAAGCTGCACCTGGCACTTGTCGGCGAGCCCCGCGGCCACCACGTTCTTGGCCACCCAGCGGGCGGCGTAGGCGGCAGAGCGGTCCACCTTGGTGGGGTCTTTGCCGGAGAAAGCGCCGCCGCCGTGGGGGGCGGAGCCGCCGTAGGTGTCCACGATGATCTTCCGCCCGGTCAGGCCGGAGTCGCCCTGGGGCCCGCCCACCACGAACCGGCCGGTGGGGTTGACCAGGATGCGGGTGTCCTCGTCCAGCAGCTCCGCCGGGATGGTGGGCTTGACCACCAGCTCGATCATGTCGGCACGGATCTGATCCAGGCTGGCCTCGGGGGCGTGCTGGGTGGACAGCACCACCGTGTCCACCCGGACGGGCTTGCCGTTCTCATCGTACTCCACGGTGACCTGGCTCTTGCCGTCGGGCCGGAGGTAGTCCACCAGGCCCTGCTTGCGCACCTGGGCCAGCCGCAGGGCCAGCTTGTGGGACAGGGAGATGGCCAGGGGCATCAGCTCCTCCGTCTCGCGGCAGGCGTAGCCGAACATCATGCCCTGGTCGCCCGCGCCGTTGTCCAGCCCGTCGTTCAGCTCGCCCTCCTTGGCCTCCAGCGCCTTGTCCACGCCCAGGGCGATGTCGGGGGACTGCTCGTCGATGTTGGTGATGACGGCGCAGCTGTCGCTGTCAAAGCCGCCCTGGCCGTTGACATAGCCGATGTCCCGGACCACCTGGCGGGCAATCTTTGGGATGTCCACATAGCAAGAGGTGGTGATCTCCCCCATGATGTGAACCATGCCGGTAGACACGGTGGTCTCACAGGCCACCCGGGCGTTGGGATCCTGCTCGATGATGGCGTCCAGGATGGCGTCGGAGATCTGGTCGCACACTTTGTCGGGGTGGCCCTCGGTCACCGATTCAGAGGTAAATAGTCTTTTTGCCATGATGTGTTTGCTCCTTTCTTTCTTTGGGATGGAAAGAGGCTGAAAAAGCCCCGCCGGAATTCGGCGGGGCTTGGATGGTCAGGTCTTTCCTCATCTCGCGTTTCCGCCGGATTTGGCACCTTGCGTCGCAGGTTGCCGTGGTTTCATCGGGCCGGTCCCTCCACCACTCTTGATAAGGGTTATTCAATTTTACACGTCTATTATAGCACGCTGTTTTCCGCTGTCAATGGGGGACGGGGAAAATCACAAAGTTTTTCCTCACGACGCAGGCTGGCCGCGCAGGGGCAGGATGTCCCGCTGGTACACCCGGCGCATAAAGATGACGCACAGCGCGCAGGAGAACAGTTCCGCGATAGGGAAGGCCAGCCACACAATATCCAGGCGGTGGAACAGGAGGGAGAGCAGGAAGGCCATAGGCAGCAGCACCACCAGCTGACGCACCAGGGAGGTGGTCAGGCTGAGTACGCCGTGATTCAGCGCTTGGCACACCGAGCCGGTCACGATGCCGAAGCCTGCCAGCAGCCAGCTGTAGGAGATAATTCTCAAAGCGGGCACGCCGTATGTCAGCAGATTTCCAACGTCGTCGCCCTCGGTCTGGAAGATAGAGAGCAACTGGCTGGGGAAGAGTTGGAAAACGGCGAAACCGATGGCCATCATGGCGGTGGCGTAGATGACGCTGAGCTTGATGGTTTTGACCATGCGGTCTGGCTTGCGGGCGCCGAAGTTGTAGGCCACGATGGGCACCATGCCGTTGTTCAGGCCGAACACAGGCATGAAGAAGAAGGACTGGAGCTTGAAGTAAACCCCGAACACCGCCGTGGCCGTATCGTTAAAGGCGATGAGGATCTGGTTTATGCCGAACACCATCACCGAGCCGATGGACTGCATGATGATGGAGGGCAGGCCGACGGAATAAATCTCCCGGATGGTCTGCGGATGGGGCCGGAAGTTTTTGAAGGAAATCTTGATCTCCGGGTTGCGGGTGGCGTTGCAGAAAACGCCTATGGCGCAGCCCAAAATTTGGCCGATGACGGTGGCCAGGGCGGCGCCCGCCACCTCCATCCTGGGGAAGGGGCCCAGCCCGAAGATGAGGACGGGATCCAGGATGATGTTGGTGACCGCCCCTACCGCCTGGGAGATCATGGTGTAGAAGGTTTGACCCGTAGCCTGGAGCAGCCGCTCCATGATAACCGCGCCGAACAGGCCGAAGCTGGCCCCGCATACGATGGTCAGGTAGTCTGTGCCGTAGTCCACAATGCCCTGAATATCGGTCTGGACGGAATAGAACAGCCGGGAGCAGGTCAGCCCCAGCGCCATGAACACCAGGCAGCTCACCGCCGCCAGGAAAATGCCGTTCACCGCGGAGCGGTTCGCCTTGTCTCGGTCGCCCTGGCCCAGGCTCCGGGACAGCAGGGCGTTGACGCCCACGCCGGTGCCCACGCTGACGGCGATCATCAGGTTCTGCACCGGGAAGGCCAGGGACACCGCATTCAGCGCGTCCTGGCTGATCTGGGGATCCAGACTGATCTTGGATACGAAGTAGCTGTCCACCACATTGTAAAGGGCCTGAACCATCATGGAGATCATGATGGGGATGGCCATGCTCAACAGCAGCCGGTTGACCGGCATAACGCCCATTTTGTTTTCGCCTTCTGGGTGGTTCAACAAAAAACGCCTCCTTTTTCTAAAATCACATTATCACAAAATAGTAATTATAGAGGAAAGGAATTTTTTTGTCAATGGGAAGGGGGATTTTTCGTCTGAATGCCTTGAACGCGATTTTTATTGGTTGGGACTTGACAAACTCGATATTCGAGAATATAATGGAGCCACAATCCTCGATATTCGAGATTTCTTTTTGCCGGGTGAGCTCGATATTCGAGAAAGGAGGCGCGGGATATGCCCAGGGCGAAATTCCAGACCCTGACGGAGCAGATGTTTTACATCCTGCTGTGCCTGCGGGAGGAGTGCTGCGGCATGGACATCCTGGATCGGGTGCCATCTATGACGGGCGGCCGGGTGAGCGTGGGCTCCGGCACGCTGTACAATCTGCTGGAGCAGTTCAGTGCGGAGGGCATGATCCGGGAGACCAGGGTAGAGGGGCGGAAACGCAGCTACATCCTCACGGCCAAGGGGAACGAGATGCTGGACCGGGAATACGAGCGTATCCGCGCCCAGGCGGAGGACTACCGCCGGTATGTGGGAAAGGAGTGACACAAAATTGAAGGATACAAAGCTCAGATATGAGTGGCTTTCCTTTTACAATCGCTCCGAGCTGGAGCGCCGGCTGGCCCAAATGGCGGAAAAGGGCTGGCTGCTGGATGGGATTGGACAGGTTTTTTGGAGTTACCGCCGGATCGAGCCGAAAAAGCTGACCTTTTCCGTGTGTTATTTCCCCGAGGCGTCGTCCTTCGACCCGGAGCCTTCGGAGGAGCAGCGGACCTTTTACGACTTCTGCGCCCATGCCGGCTGGAAACTGACGGCGGCCAGGGGCCAGCTCCAGGTGTTTTACAACGAGGGGCCCGACCCTGTCCCCATTGAGACCGACCCGGTGGCCGAGGTGGATTCCATCCACCAAATGGCGAAAAAAAGCTTTCTGCCCCACAATCTTGGGGTGATGGCGGTACTTCTGCTGTATGGCTGGCTGCTGACCTCGCTGTGGAACACAGACCCTGTCCGCGTCCTGACCGACGGCAGCCTGCTCTGGGCAGGCATAGCGCTGCTGGGGCTCTTTGTGATGTGTGCCCTGGATGTGGGCCGCTACTGCCTCTGGCACGCCAGGGCAAAAAAGGCGGCGGAGTGGGGGGAGCTGCTGCCCAGCCCCGGCCGTTTTCAGCTGGACCGGATCTTCTATCTGTGGATGGTGGTCTCTCTGGCGGCAAGCCTCCTGTCCGTCCCCAGGTTCACGGCCGCGGTGATCGGGGTGCGCGTTTTGGGCGGCTGCGGCATCGTGGCCCTGATTGTCAGCGCCAGGCAATGGCTCAAGCGCGAAAAGGAGCCCGCCGGGAAGAACCGGGCCATCACCCTGGGCCTGGGCTTCATCCTGTCCCTCCTGGTTGTGACGGCGGCGGTCTGGTTGGAGAGGGAAGGTACAAACCGCAACTGGTTCGGGGACGGCTGCGCCACCTACGAGCAGGACGGACGCACCTATGTGGATCATCAGGACGGCCTGCCCCTGACGCTGGAGGATCTGATGAGCCCGGGCTATGACCGCTATATCCGGGAGCTGCGGGTGAATGAGTCCCCGCTTGCGGCCAAATACGTGATCCGCCAGGGCCAGCGGTATGGTGAGGAATATGACGGTTCGATCCCGGAGCTGTCCTACCGCATCGTCCAGGTGAAGGTGCCGGCCCTATATGGCCTGTGCAGGGAAAGCCTGCTTCGCCGCTGGGACTATGTCCCCGCGGACCCCGCCCCCTGGGGCGCGGCGGAGGCGTACTGCTGGCCGTTCCCCAACGGCGCCGGGAATGTATTCCTGCTGTGCTATGAAAGCCGCATTGTGGAGATAACCTTCGATTTCGAGTGGGACGGCACCCCGACCCAGATGGCCAAGGTGGGCGAAAAGCTGGGCGGCTGAGCCGCTCTAAGCGCGGCGGGGAGGCCCTCCCTGCTGTTTATGGACGCGAAGCGAAAAAACCCCGAAATTTTCCCAAACATGGGGTTGACAACTCCCAGCAAAAGGGATATACTGGGCAACGCTGTAAAAAATCATGAAAGGAGGCGCGCGATATGCTGAAGACCGTATTTACCGTCATCGGGGTTAAGAATGGCAAGGGCATGGGACTCTTGGGATTTTCGCGCGCCTTTGGGGTGGGATAGGCTTCTCCCTTCCTCAATGTGTATCTGTTTGTGCGCGGCGTCCCTCTGTCCAGAGGGACGCTTTTTTGTATTGATTTTGGGTTTAAGAGGAAAGGAGAACGGTATGGAATCACAGACAAAACTGTCCCGGCGGGAAAAAACGGATCTGATCCTGCACCATCTGCGGGGGAATTGGGGCTTCTTCGCTGGGGCCATCCTGCTGGCCTGGATGAACACCGCCTGCAACGCCCTGGTGCCCCAGATCATCAGCTTCACCGTGGACTCGGTGCTGGGGGGCAAGGACCCCAAGCTGCCCGGCTTCCTCCAGGCGCTGCTGCCCCTGGACCGGCTCCGGGCGGACCCGTGGTCCTTCCTGTGGCTGGCGGCGGGGGCGGTGGTGCTGGCCGCCGCGGTGCGGGGGGTGTGCATCTATGGAATGCGGGTCAACCTGTCCAAGGGCTCCGAGGGCTTTGTGAAGGCGCTCCGGGACAACCTGTACAGCCACATCCAACGCCTCAGCTTCCAGTGGCACACCGCCCACGCCACCGGCGACATCATCCAGCGGTGCACCTCCGACGTGGATGTCATCCGCACCTTCGTCTGCAACCAGTTGATGGAGGTCATCCGCACGGTGTTCCTCATCGCGCTGTACACCGTCATCATGCTGCGCATGAACTGGCGGCTGGCCCTGGTGTCGCTGGCGTTCATCCCCATCACGGGCATCGCCTCCGGGGTGTTTTATGGCAAGATCTCCTCCCGGTTCAAGGTGGCCGACGAGGCGGAGGGGGAGCTGACCACCTGCGCCCAGGAGAACCTCACCGGCGTGCGGGTGGTGCGGGCCTTTGGCCGGGAGCGGTTCGAAATTGACCGCTTCGGCAAAAAGAACGACCACTTCTCCGCCCTGTGGGTGGAGCTGGGCAGCGTGCTCAGCGTCTACTGGGCCTCCGGCACCCTGCTCACCTCCCTCCAGGTCATGGCGGTGATCGCGGCGGGGACGGTGGCGGCGGTGGACGGCTCCCTCTCTCTGGGGGACTTCCTGGCCTTTGTCACCTACAACAGCGCCCTGGCCTGGCCGGTGCGCTCCCTGGGCCGGGTGCTGTCCGACATGAGCAAGGCGGGCGTGTCCATGGACCGTGTGGGCTACATCCTCAACGCCGCGGAGGAGGCCGACCAGCCCGGCGCCAAGCGGGTGAAGCTGGGCGGCGACATCGTGTTCGACCACGTCACCTTCGGCTACGAGGGGCAGGGGGTGCTGGAGGACGTGTCCTTTACCATCCCCTGGGGAAGCACCTTCGCCATCCTGGGCGGCACGGGCTCAGGTAAGTCCACCCTGGTCCACCTGCTGGACCGGCTGTATGACCTGGGAGAGAACCAGGGCAAAATCACCATCGGCGGGGTGGATATCCGGGACATCGAGCGGGAGGAGCTGCGCCGACAGATCGGCCTGGTTCTCCAGGAGCCCTTCCTGTTCTCCCAGACCATCCGGGAGAATATCGCCGCCACCCGGCCGGATGCCTCTGACGAGGAGCTGCGCCGGTGCGCCCAGATCGCCTGCGTGGACGAGGCCATCACCGAGTTGGCCGACGGCTACGACACCGTGGTGGGTGAGCGGGGCGTCACTCTGTCCGGCGGGCAGAAGCAGCGGGTGGCCATCGCCCGGATGCTGCTGCAAAGCGCCCCGGTGATGGTGTTCGACGACTCCCTGTCCGCCGTGGACGCGGAGACGGACGCGAAAATCCGCGCCGCGCTGAAGGAGCGTATGGCGGAGGCCACCGTCATCCTCATCTCCCACCGGGTGACCACCCTGATGCAGGCCGACCGCATCCTGGTGCTGGACGGGGGGAAGGTGGCGGACGTGGGCACCCATGCCCAGCTCATCTCCCGGCCTGGGATTTATAAGGATATTTATGACATTCAGATGAGCAGCGACGACCGTGCGCTCATTGAGGAAGGGGGGGAGGCATAATGGCCGCTTTCGACGAAAAAGAATACACAAAGGACTTTGACTGGGCCATTTGGAAGCGTCTGCTGCCCATCCTGGGCCGGTTCAAGCTCGTGTTCCTGGGGCTGTGGGCCTTCAACGGCCTCACCGCCCTGCTGGACGTGGTGATCCCCCTGTTCCAGCGCTTCGCCATCGGCAATTTCATCGAGACAGGCGCGCTGGAGGGATTTGTACCCTTTGTGCTGGCCTACCTGGGGGTCATCCTGCTCCAGAGCCTGCTGGTGATTGGCTTTGGCCGCATATCCATGCATTTGGAGATGTATGTGGGCCGGGATATGCGCCGGGAGCTGTTTGAGCACCTGCAAAAGCTGTCCCTGTCCTTCTACAACGTCACCCCGGTGGGCTATCTGCTTACCCGGGTGATGAACGACACCAACCGCATCGCGGGCATGATTGCCTGGGGGCTGGGGGACATCATGTGGGCGCTGCTCTATGTGCTGGGCGCGTTCGCCGCTATGGCCATGCTCAACTGGCGTCTGGCCCTGGTGGTCATCCTCATCGTGCCCGTGGTGGCCGCGCTGACGGGCTGGTTCCAGCCCCGCATCCTCCACTGGAACCGCAAGGTGCGCAAGCTCAACTCCAAGATCACCGGCGCCTTTAATGAGGGCATCACCGGAGCCAAGACCTCCAAGACCCTGGTCATTGAGGATCAGAGCATCAAGAGCTTCCGGGAGCTCACCAACTCCATGCGGGGCTCCGGCGTGCGGGCCTCCCGGCTCAACGCGGTGTATATCCCCGTGACCCTGTTTTTCTCCACCATGGCGGTGGCCATCGTGCTGCTGCGGGGCGGGTATCTGGTGGCGGATCAGGTGCTGGACATCGCCACCCTGTCCGCATTCATCACCTACGCCATGGGCATTTTTGAGCCTGTCCAGAGCATCGCCGGCAATCTGGCGGAGTTCATCGCCCTCCAGGCGTCCATCGAGCGGGTCACCGACCTGCTGAACGAGACGCCCCAGATCACCGACACTCCCGAGGTCATCGAAAAGTATGGCGACAGCTTCAATCCCAAGCGGGAGAACTGGGAGCCGCTCAGCGGCGAGATTGAGTTCAAGGACGTGACCTTCCGCTATCCCGATGGCGGGGACAACGTGCTGGAGCACTTCAATTTGCACATACCCGCGGGGGCCACCGTGGCCATCGTAGGGGAGACGGGGGCGGGCAAGTCCACCCTGGTGAACCTGGCCTGCCGGTTCTTCGAGCCCACCGAGGGCCAGATTTTGATCGACGGCCGGGACTACCGGGAGCGCAGCCAGCTTTGGCTCCACTCCAACATCGGCTATGTGCTGCAAAGCCCCCACCTGTTCTCCGGCTCCGTGAAGGATAATATCCGTTACGGGCGGCTGGACGCCACCGACGGGGAGATCGAGGCGGCGGCCCGGGCTGTGTCGGCGGACAAGGTGGTGGCCAAGCTGGAGCAGGGCTGGGACAGCAACGTGGGCGAGGAGGGCGACCGCCTGTCCACCGGCGAGAAGCAGCTCATCTCCTTTGCCCGTGCGGTGCTGGCCGACCCGCGCATTTTCGTGCTGGACGAGGCCACCTCCTCCATCGACACCCAGACCGAGCAGTATATCCAGAGCGCCATCGACCACCTGCTGCGGGACCGTACGTCCTTCCTGATCGCCCACCGCCTGTCCACCATCCGCAAGGCGGACATGATCCTGGTGGTGCGGGACGGCAAGATCGTGGAGCAGGGCACCCACCAGTCTTTGCTGCGGGCCCGGGGCTACTATCACGATTTGTACAGCAAGCAATTCGCCGAGGAAAACGCGGCAAAGGTGCTGGGAAAGTAATAAGAAGTCTCCCGCCGTGAAGCGGCGGGAGACTCTAGGAGACTCTATTTAGGAGGTATGTAAAATGGAATTGTGGGACGCGTATGACGCGGAGTTCAACAAGATCGAGGGCAAGACCCTGGTCAGGGGCGAGCCGATCCCCGATGGGATGTGCCACCTGGTGTGCGACATCATCGTAAAGCACACCGACGGGACATATCTGCTGATGCAAAGAGACCCGCGCAAGATTTACGGCGGTATGTGGGAAGCGACAGCGGGTGGCTCAGCCTTAGCGGGGGAGACGCCGGCAGAATGCGCCAAACGGGAGCTGCGGGAGGAGACGGGTATCATCTCCGAGGATTTGGTTGAGGTGGGTATGGTGACCGACGAGGAGGCGCACGCCATTTATGTGGAGTTCCAGTGTGTGACCGGCTGGGACAAAGGCGCGGTGACCCTGCAAGAGGGCGAGACCGTGGACTTCAAATGGGTGAGCCGGGACGAGCTGCTCGCCATGCAGCGGGACGAGCTGCTGACGGATAGAATGGAGAAATTCATTGAGGAATTAAGGCGATAGAACTAAAAAGAGAGCCTGCCGCACTGCGGCAGGCTCTCTTTTTTATACGTTACGCCTGTACGTTCACCTGAGGAACCGAGACAGGGGCGCTCATATCCACGGCCACGATCTGGGTTACGGTGGAAGAATAGCCCTGGACGGCGGCGTCCAGGGATCTCTGGGCGGTGGCGCCCAACTGTTCCGCCTGCATACGCAGCTCCATCTTGGTGGCGGTGAGCTGGTCGGCCTGGCGGTTGGCGATCTCCGTCTCCTGGAAGTACCCGGACTCCCGAATGGCACGCATGGCCGCGTTTTTGCGCAGCTCCTGCTGGATGCGCTGGGCCTCCCGGCGCTTGTTCTCCTGGATCAGACGCTTTTGACGGGCCCGGGACAGCTGCTCCCGGCTCAATTCCAGCTTCTTTTTGTTGGCCCGGCTCACCGCCTTTTTCAACTGAGAGACGGCGGCCCTGATCTGGTCGGCGTGGTCGGGGTCGGAGCGCTGGGCGGCCTCCAACTGGGAGATGCGGCGGCGGGCATACCCCGCGGCGGAGCTGGCCTGCCCCTGGGTGCGGGCACGGCTGATCCGGGCGTAAGCCTCCAAGGGGGCATCGCCGTACCGGGGGGTGGCCTTGGCCAGCTTGAATTTCTCTCGCTGGGCGTCCGCTTTCTCTTTGGCGTCGCGGATCATCTCGGTGAGGGAGGAGGTGCGCTCATCCCGCTTCTTCATCGACTGCGCCAAAAGCTCGCTGTACTGCCCCTCGGCCTGATCCGCTGCGGTCTGCTCATCCCGGCCGATGGCGGAGATCGGTTGAATCGCCATATCCTGCCCCCCTTTCCAATTCCTTTACCTGTATATCGGCCAATTCCAGGGAAAAGGAAAGGGGGAAACGACTATTTTTTTTCGCCGTGGGACCGCAGGGGCGTGCCCTCGGCGGACATACGCCGGAACAGGCGGAGCAGGATAATGACTGCGGCCACGGCCAGCACCACTTCGGCCACGGCCTGGGCGCAGGCCAGACCGTACAGGGGGAAGAAGTAGTTGAGGATATACAGGGCAGGGATTTCCAGCACGATCTTGCGCAGGATGGCGAACAGCAGGGAGTATTGTCCCAGGCCGCAGGCCTGGAATACGTTCACCGCCAGGAAGTCCAGGCATTGGAAGGGCTGGGCGACGCACATACACTGCAGGAACCGGGAGCCGTAGGCCACCACGGCGTCGGTCTTCATAAACAGGCCGATGAGCGTGCCGGAGGCAAAGAAATAGCACACCGACACCGTGACCATAAAGCTCAGGGCCACCTTCTGCGTAAACTGGACGGCCTTTTTCAGGCGGGGGACGTTTCCGCTGCCGTAGTTGTAGCTCACCAGCGGCATCAGCCCCTGGGACATTCCCAGGGAGATGTACATGGGGATCATGTTGATCTTGTAGGAGATGCCCATGGCGGCAATGGCGTCCGGCCCAAAGCCGGCGGTGAAGTTGTTGAGTACCGTCATGCCTGTGACATTGAGCAGATTCTGGATAGAGGCGGGTATGCCCACGCCGAACACGCCCTTTACGATCTCCCTGCGGGGTCGGGCCATGGCCGGGTGGATGCAGACGAAGGTTTTGCCCCGCCGGAGGAACAGCAGCACGAAGAAGTACAGGCAGGCGAAGCAGTTGGACAGGAAGGTGGCGCAGCCTGCTCCGGCGGCCCCCATATTGAGGCCCCAGGGGAGGATGAAGATGGGATCCAGCACGATGTTCAGCAGACAGCCGCTCATGGTACCGATGCTGGCGTGGAAGGTGGCCCCCTCCGAGCGCACCAGATAGGCCATAACCACGTTGAGGATGGCGGGGGCGGCTCCGAAGGTGGTGGTCCACAGCAGGTACTGTGCGGTGGCGGCGGTGGTTTCCGGGTCTGCCCCCAAGAGGGTCAGCAGGGGGGCGCGGAAGACAGTGACCAGGACGGAGAACAGTACGCCGCAGACCAGGGCGCAGTAAAAGCCGAAGGCGGAGCTGCGCCGCACGGTGTCGTAGTCTTTGGCCCCCAGGGCGCGGCTCATCATGCTGGAAGAGCCCACGCCGAAGAGGTTGTTCACCGCGTTGAAGGCCAGCAGCACCGGCGCGGCCAGGGTGACGGCGGAGTTCTGGATGGAATCCTGGAGCATCCCCACAAAGTAGGTGTCCGCCAGGTTGTAGAGTACCATCACCAGCGAACTGAGGACGGTGGGGATGGACAGGGTGAGTACGGCTCTGGGGATTGATGTGCGCTCAAAGAGTTCGGATTTTTGTATGTTTTCCATGGATGCGCCTCACAGCTTCAAATTTTTGATCTGTCTATGATGAAAGCACGGTTTGCAAATACTCAATGGTTCGCGCCCCCGTGCCGGGACTGTTCCTTTAAATAAGATCCGGCGTCCTTGAAAAAGCCGGCGGCAATGAGCACGATGACCGCCCCGATGGGGAAGGCGGCGATGATGCTCACCGACTGAAGGCTGTTCATGGAGCTGTCGGAGAACACCAGGGCGACAGGCAGGGCGATGAGCAGCAGGCACCACATCAGCTTCACCGCCCAGTGGGGGGACTCGTCCTGCCCCAGGCGGCGGTAGCTGTAGCAGGAGGCGATGAGGGCAATGGAGTCGAAGGAGGTGGCGTAGAAGGCCACCATGGCGGCCAGCACCAGGATCAGCACCAGCACCGGGCAGGGCAAGGTGCGGATCATGGAGATGATGAGGGTATACAAATCGCCCGTCTCGTTGTACTGGGCGACAAAGTCCGCCGCGCCGGACACCTGTTTGCCCAGAGAGTAATTGCCCAGCACGATGAAGCTGACGATGGTGGAGCCCACCCCGAAGCCGTAGCCCCCCAGAATGGTCTGCCGCACCGTCCGCCCCCGGGAGATGCTGCCGATAAAGAAGGGCGCGGCCACGCACCACACCATCCAGTACGACCAGTAGAAAATGGTCCAGTTCTGGGGAAAGGAGGTGGTACGCTGGGGGTCGGTGAAGGTGGCCAGCTCAAAGAAATGCCCAATCATCCGGCCCAGGGCCTCAACGCCGGTCTCGATGATGTACCGGGCCTCGCCGCCAAAGAGCAGCACGTAGGCCAGCAGGCCGAAAAACAGATAGATGCAGGACTTGGCCAGCAGGCTGATGCCCTTAAAGCCGTGGAGCAGGGAGTAGGTATACACCGCGCAGGTGGCTGCCAGGATAAGGACGGTGACCAGCTCCCGGCTTAGGGCGATGTGGAACAGCTCGTCCAGGATGCCCGCCATCAGCGGGGTGGCAAGGCTGAAGGTGGTAGACGTCCCCGCCAGCAGGGCAAACACGGCGAGCAGGTCAATAAACCGGCCGGGTATGCCGTCGGTGTGTTTTCCCAGGATGGGACGGCAGGCCTCCGAGTACCGCTGCCGCTCCCGTTTCCTCACATGGAGCATGAACCCGAACGCCGCCGCCAGCATGAGGTAAAACCCCCAGGGGATCAGGCTCCAGTGGAAGATGGGGAACACACTGGCCCAGTCCTGGACAGAACCCAGCTCAGCGATGTGGGGGTCTACGGCGTATAAAATCCACTCGGAGAAGGAGTAGAACAGGATGTCCGCCGCCAGCCCCGCCGTGAACATCATGGAGCCCCAGGTGAAAAAGGAGTATTTGGGTTGTTCCCCTGGCCCGCCCAGCACGATGTCCCCGTATTTGGAGAACGCCGCGAACAGGGACAGCAGGAACACGCCCAGCCCAATGATGAGGTAATAGAAGCCGAAGGTATCCCCCAGCAGGAAGCGGATCTGGCTCAGCACCTGGTTGGAGCGCTCCGGGAAAGCGAGGAACAGCGCGCTCAGGGCCAAAATGCACCCCAGGGGGGCCAGGGTGATGGCCCAGTCAATTTTCTTCCGCTCCACGTCACTTCACCTCGTCCAGATACTTCCGATAGCTGGGATCCAGCGCCGCCAGCTCGGCCAGACTGTCCACCTCCACGATGTCCCCGGCCTCCATGGGGAAGACCCCCAGCCGGTATTCCTGGGGATAACAGAACAGCGCCACGTCGTCCCAGTAGATGTCCCAATTGTGCCGCTCCTCAAACTCGATTTCCAGGTGGCGCCTGAGCCGCCGGCCGTCCGACCTGCTCCAACGGGAGACGCTGTAGAGCTGCCAGCCGCGGGCGCCCCCGGTGCGGCTGCACGAGGTCACAACCCCGCCGTCCACGGTGAGCAGCCACTCGTCCGTGCGCCCGTCCGTCCACACGGCGTTGTAGCCCGAGTGCGCAAACTGTGGGGCCAGCACCCGGGGGTCGCGGATGATGAGGTCGGCGTCGGTGATGATGGCATCCTCCAGGTGTTCCCGGGCGGCGTAAAGGGAGGAGATGTTGTTGCAGGAATCGTACCAGGGGTTTTCAATCAGCGTCACATTGGGATATTCCTGTTCCAGCACCTTGAACTGTTCCTTGAGGTAGCCCACCACAATATAAATTTCGCCGATGCCGTTTGTCATCAGACCTTGTATCACGGTGTCGATCATCCGCGTGCCGTTCACCCGTACCAGGGATTTGGGGGTGGTCAGGGTGACGGGCCGCATCCGCTTGCCCTCCCCGGCGGCCACGATGACGGCCCGCTTGACGGTGTTCATGGCAAATCCTCTCCCAATTTTTCCAGTTCGTCCCGGACGATTTCGCAGAAGTTCTGGGCATAGCGGTACTGGGCCAGGGAATAGGCCCCGAATTCCACCCCCAGAGAGCGTTTATACTCGCACCAGTTGCTCCACAGCAGGCCACACACGGCGATGTAGCCGTAAACCTTGACCCGGGTCAACGGGAGGCAACCCTCGGTGAAATACTGGTCGATGAGCCGGTCTGCCTGGGCCCGGTCATACATGGCGTAGATGCAGAACATGGCGATATCCACGTGGGGGTCCTGCATGGCGGCGTACTCCCAGTCGATGAGGCGGATTTCCTCCTGCCCTTGGTCATTTCGGAAGAACAGGAAGTTGTCCGGCACCGCGTCAATGTGGGTGAGCACCTTTCCCCCCGCCTGGGCGTCCAGGAAGGGTTTTAGGCGAAATATGTTTTCCTTGGTCTCCCGGTAATCAGGGTAGGCGGAGGGCCGGCCATCCCACAGGGATTCGTAGAAGTCGATGTGGCCGAACAGGTCGAACTCGTGGTCTGCCCGGAGCCCCAGCCCGTGGAAGGAGCGCAGCTTGTCCATACACGCGGCGGTTTCCCGTTCATTCAATGGGTCGCAGGTGCGGGCGTCCTCGATGAACCGGGAGATTTTATAGCCGCTGTCTGGGTCGATGTAGAGTACGTCCTCGCACAGCCCCTGGCCCTGGATGAGACGGTATACCGCCGCCTCCTCTGGGCGGTTGATGAGCCGTCCGGTGCCCTCCCCGGGGACGCGCATGATGTATTGCTCCCCCCGGCAGGAGAAGAGGAAGGAGCGGTTGGTCATGCCCTGTTTCAAGGCGGAGACGCCGGTGACATCCTCCGGGTTGGCGTGGAGCACCGCCCCAATCACCCGCAGATCGTGAGGGGTGAGCAAGCCGAACCGGGCGGCGTCCGCCGGGGCCGGGAAATTGTCATGAGCTTGTTTGTTCATTAAGCTGTTTCCTTCCAATGTCCGAAAGCCCCCGGTCTGTTCCAGTAGAGCGGACCGGGGGCCTTTGTCTGCACTTTACTACCGCCCAATTCCCCCGCCGGGTGGGTTGTGGGAGGCAATCTGGCCGGGGTAGCGGCGCTCCAGGCGGTGGACGATATACTGGGCCCCCACCTCGCCGCTGTGGCCCAGGTTATAGAAGTGCTGCTGTTTTAGGGCGGCGATGCGCTCTTTGTAGTCCTCCTGATGGGCCAGAAGCTCCTCCACGATGGGAGCCAGCTCCTTGACCTCGTCCTTTTCCACCTGACGGCCCACCTTGGAGCGGGCGGTAATGTCAAAGGGGATCAGGGGGATCTTCTGCCAGTCCTCGTTGACCACCTTCATCTGGGTGTTGATGAACAGGGAGGGCTTGTCAGTGGTGAAGGAGAACTCGAAGGCGATGCCGCTCCAGTCGGTGATGACCAGGTCGGCGGTGTACACCGTCACGTTGGAGGAGAAGTCGGTTTCAATGACGAAGTCGTCCCCGGCCCTGTCCTGATACCGCTGGATGATCTCCTTCATCCGCGTGGGGAACCGGCGCACGTACTGGGGGTGGGGCCGGATGACGATGCGGTAGCCCCTGCCGTACAGGGCGTCCACCAGATCATCCAGGCAGGAGTCCATGATGTTGTCGTACTGCCAGGAGGGGGCGATGAGGATGGTCTTTTTCTCGTTTTCCACCTTGTCCATGGCGGTATACGCGGCGATCATGTCGTCGATGAGGCCGTAGCCGCACTCGATGATGCGTTTCTTCTTCACGCGGCGCAGCTTCTCAATGGCCCGGGCCTCAATGGCCTGCTCCCGGCTGACCACCAGCAGGGTGTCGTAGGCGTCCAGCGCCCCGGTGCGGTAGGCCAGGTTGTCGCTGCTGCACCCGTGATCCATAAAGACGTACTCCACATTCTCCTTTACCCGGGAGCGCTTGATGTGGTACTTCTCCAGATCGGGGGTGGTCATCACCACCATGTCCGACTCCAGCTTCATCATCAGGGAGATCAGCCGGGTTTCGTCCACGTAGTAGGGTCGGATGCGGGGCTCGTTCTTTTGGAAAATAGCGTCCTCCGGGTCGCTGGTGACGTAGTGGATGGTCAGATTGGTATCCCGCAGCAGCGCCTCAATGAGGGCGCGGAAGTATTTGTAGAACCCGCTGCCCTCGGAGTAGAACATGATTTTCATGTTCCCCTTGTTTTCCTTGGAAAAGAACTCCTTGTAATACTTCTTGGCCAGGACGGCGTTTTGTTTCTTCCGCTCCCTGTCCTGGGCGGCTGTCCGCTTCATCTCCTCCAGCAGGGCGTAGTCGATGTACGCCTTGGGGGAGTAGACGGCGTTGCACAGGAACATGACCCCGATGGAGAACAGGTTGCCGAAGGTCCAGTACAACCCCACCCCGGCGGGGACGATGAAGGCGAAGAAGGTGGAAAAGGCGATCATGAACGCTGTCATCCCCCACTGGGACAGCTTGTTCTGCTCGATTTGCAGCACGTTCACCTTGTTCTGCACCCAGCACATGACGAGGGCGGACAGCCCCGCCAGCATGGGGATGAGGAACAGGGCGTCCAGGGTGTGGACGCTGGGGGTCTCGGCCAGGTTGATGCCGAAGAAGGTCATGCGCAGGTTCTGGATCTGGGCGACAGCCTCTGCCGAGCCGGGGATGGAGGCAAAAGCGTCCGGCATGGCCCGCACCCGCTCCACCACGGAGAGCTGGGCGGTGGAGCCCAGTTCGTCCACCGTCACCGACATGAGCCGGGCGGTCTGCTCCACGAAGGCGCGCTGGAGCTCGGGGGAGAGGTGGAGGATGTGCTTTAGGGGCTTGTACACCACGTCCAGCAGGCCCAGGATGATGGGAAGCTGGAGCAGCAGGGGGATGACCCCGGCCATGGGGTTGTAGTGTTCCTTTTTGTATAGGGCAGACTGGGCGTCGATGAAAGCGTCGCTGTCGTCCACGTACTGGTAGCGGAGCATATCCAGCTGGGGCTTCATCTTCACCATTTTGATGGAGTTTTTCTGCACCAGCAGGGAGATGGGGAACATGACCACCTTGGTGAGCAGGGTGAAGGCCAGGATGGCAATGCCGTAATTGCGGAACAGCCAATAGCAGCCGTACATCAGCCAGCCCAGGGGCGTCCCGATGATTGTATTGATGAGTTCCATACCGTTGTGACGACACCTCGTCTTTCCGTGGGGGCGGCCCCATTCATTTCCGTGGGGCGGTGCAGATGTGCAGGGCCCGCTTCAGCTCCTCCACCTTTTTGCGCTCCTCCGCCAGCAGGCGGCGCAGCTCTCGGTTCTCGGCGGCCAGACCGCCCTCGCCCCCCGTCTCGTCAAAGGGGTCGGCGGGGGTGTCGGGAAGGGAAACAGGCTCCGGCGCGTAAACGCGCTCCGCCGCCGGGGCGGAGGAGGGGGAAGCCTGGGCCTGGGAGGCGGCGGGTTCCAGCTCGTAATCGCCGTAGCCGGTGTCGTCATCGTCGTCCATGGCATAGGACTGGAGGTTGGCGCGGCTGCTCCGGCCCTTGGAGAACCTGCGCTTCAGCTTGCGCAGGTAGAAGCTGAAGCCAGCGCCCGCCGCGATGGCCACCCCCGCGACAAGCTGGATCATATAGGTCATGGCGGACGGGTCGATATAGGCGGATACCGTCGCCGGGGACAATGACCGTCCACGGACCAAAAGGCAGGTGAACAGGGCAAGTGTGTTCATGGAGTGACCTCCTATTTTACCAGACGTGGGGTTTTAGCGGGGTGAGCTGGGTCAGGTCCCAATTGGAAAAGTCGTTGCCGTCCCCCCGGATCACGTAGGTTCCCATGTACGCGTCCCGGGTGGTCAGATCCTCATCGTACAGCAGCATCCAGAAGGTGCGCGTCATATCCTCGTCCTCGCCGATGGACTCGATGGTCCGGCCGTATCGTTCGGCGTCCAGCCCGAACCAGCCGGCGATGGAGGCCCGGAGGTTGTCCTGGCAGATCTGCTTGTGGGACAGCGCCATGGGCTGGCTGGTGTCGGCGTGGGCGGGCTTGATGAGCAGGGGGAGCAGCCGGGGACTGTCCAGACGGCTCAGGCCCTGGGTGGTGGTGGTCCAGCCGTCGGCCGACCAGTCGGGGTAATCGGCGGCGTGGTCGGTGGTGATGACCACGGTGGTGTCGTCATAGACGCCCTTTTCCCGCAGCTCGTCCAGATATTGAAGGATCATCTCCATATTTCCCACCATCTGGTCGTGCTGGCCGGCGGAATCCCATCTTGTCTCCATCCGCTCCGCCGTCTCGCTCATGTTGAAGGGGTAGTGGGCGCCCTGAAGATGGTAGAAACGGAAGCATCCGGTCAGCTGGTCGTTGACGCTCAGCCCCTGGGCGCGGTAGCGGGCCCAGAAGTCGGGGTCGTCGATCTGATAGAGATCCCCGCTGGGGGCGGTCTGAACCGCGTCCAGGTCGCCGGTATAGAGCTGGAAATAGGGCTTTACCGCCTCCGGCGCATAGCGGTAGGCGGATAGCTCCAGCATTTTTGTCAGCATGATCCGGCGGCTGTAGCTCACCGTGCTCTGGCCGATGTTGTCGATCTTGCCCTCCACGTTGTCCATCTCGCCCACCACGTCGCCCACGTGGGAGTAAAGCCCCACCTGGCAGCCCGTATGATGGAGGTCGGACAAAAAGGAGGAGCGCCCCCACGCCCGGCGGAAATAGTCCCGTTTGCGGATTTCGAAGGGGGCGGCGTCATCGTCCCTGACCCCGGTAAGCAGGTAGGTGACGGAGGCGTAAGTGCGGCTGAAACTGCCGGTGAAGTCCTGGTAGCTGGTGAAGCCGCCCAGCTCCGCCTCCCACTCCGGGTGCTGGGCGATCAGATCGTCCAGATAGGAGCGGTCGCAGCGGTCCAGCAGAAAGAACACCACATTCTGGGAGGGAGCCAGCTCAAAGATCCCCTGGGTGGAGAGATAGCGCTCCTGAAGCGCGGAGAGGTTGGTGGTGTTGATGAGGCTGACGAGGGCCACCGCCTGCATCGCCGCCAGCAGCAGGGATACGGTTTCCAGCGTCCGCGTCCACAGCATCCGGCTGAAGTACAGCAGGAGGAATACGGCCCCGATGACGGCCAGCCAGACCACAAGGTTTTTCAGCATGGCCCCCCGGTAGTTCTGCCATGTCACCGAGGTGCCGTCCAGTGTGCCGTGATCCACGTTCCAAAAGTTCCCCTGAAGGTAGCCTGCCAGCGTCACCGCGAAGAGGAGGGACACGGCGTAATTGAAGGGCTTGCCCCGGAGCACCAGCAAAACAGCCAGCAAAACGGCAAAAATCCCCAGCCCCGCCAGCGCCAGAACAGGCGCCAGCAGGCTGAAGGGAAAGGTCATATCGCTGGTATTTTGCAGATACAGCTCACAGGGGCCAAAGAAGATAAAGGTGAACACGCAGTTCAGCGCACAGGCGGCGGCAAGGAACAAGCGGGTCCGGAAGGCCCGCTTGTCCATCCAAAGCGCGCTCCATTTTCTGCCGACGGAAGCTTTCAGATCTTGGAGCATAGGATCGGTTCCTCCCAACGGTTCGGTTTACATTGATATATTAATATACACTCAATGCCGGAGGATGTCAACCCAAGCGCGATTCAGGCAAAATGCTCAACGTAGTAGGGGGAGTACTTGGCGATCTCGTAGTCCAGGCTCTTAAAGCCCATGCGCTCGGAGAGGGTGTCCTGATCGGAGAACAGATTCACGCCTAAGCCCAGGCGGTCCCCCTCGATGTTAAAGCCCATGGCGGCCAGTATGGTGGGGTAATAGTCCAGCGTGGAGAATTCCCGGTTCTGGCGGCGGCTCACGTCCGGAAGCGGGCAGGCAAGGTTCAGGAAGCAGTTGTATACCGTCCTGTCATAGTACTCCAGGTTCTCCACCAGATTGGTGTCCATTCTCGGGTGGTCGCCCAGAACAACGATCACGGTGTCTTCATAGAAATCCTGCTGAGAACACCACTCGAGGAACTCGGCGACCTGCCGGTCGGCGCAGGCCACCACGTTGGCGGTCTGGTTTTCATACTCGCTGCCGCACAGCTCGCAGACATATCCGCCGATGTGGTGGGTATCCACCGTCAGCATGGTGAAGTTGAAAGGCTGATCGTCCTCGGCCAGCTTCAGCAGCTTGTCCTTGGCGATTTCGTACAGGATCTCGTCCTCAATGCCCCACCAGGCGCGGTAATCCTCCGGGAAATAGCCCTCGTCCCTGGTGCTGAAGTAGTCGCAGACCTCATAATTGCCGTGCTGCTCAAAATACTTCTTCCGTCCGGCAAACTGCCCGTCAGAGCCGCACAGGAACAGATTGCGGTACCCGTTTTTCTCCAGAATCTCGCCCAGGCTGACGCAGCCGGAGGCAAAATACTCCTGCTCGCCCATGTCATTGTCCGCGATGGGGAAGGAGAAGGGGATGCCGGAGGTAGAGGACAGCAAAGCCGCCATGGTCCAGTTTGTCCCGGTGCCCGAATGGGACCCGCCCAGCAGCGTGGAATTGGAGAAGGAGCAGTTCTCCTGGGCCAGCGCGGTGAGATTCGGGATGTAATTGACCGGCTGCATCCCGCCAACATCCCGGGAGGCATAGGTGGTCTCCATGCTCTCCAGGTAGATGCAAAGCAGGTTCTTTTTCTGCCTCGGCGCCGTAATGCGCACGCTGTTCGGATCGACATAGTGTCTCTCATAGAGGGTGGAGGCATCCGAACGCAGCCTGGCATAGCCCAGGACATCCAAACTGTCGTTCACAAATTTGCAGGTGTTGAACAGGGAGAGCACGGCGAACAGGGTCATCAGATGCCGCGCCAGGCTCAGCAGATCGATGCTGCAACGCCAGCGGAATACGTTGATATTCGCCGTGACGGCAACGCGCCGCTGGAGGAGCAGGCATACCGTGCCGGCCAGGATGAACAGGGCCAGCACGATCAGAGCGGGGATACAGGCGACCACCCCGCTCACGACGACGCCCAGCTCGCTGCCGTCCAGGGGGGAGGCCATCGTGTACAAAATCTGTTGAAAGGTCACATGAAAGGTGGCGTTGACCCAGGCGGTGACGCCGAAGAATATGGCCGCCACCGCAAACAGAATGTAGCTGATGACAAGCTCCACCACACGCCCGACGTGTTTTTTACCGGTTGTTTGTTTCTTCATTGTAGGGCTCCTCTTTTGGTTTGCTGGTTTGTCCTGCGTTTTTTTCGTCACGGCCGTCCAACCGGGTAATATCCAGGCTGATCCGAATGTGCTTTGCGGCCCTGAAGAGCTGGGTGAGCAGCCAGGCGGCCAGCAGCGCGGCCAAGGTATAGTGGGCGGAATCCACAGAATAGGAGAGGCCCAGCACCTTGTGGGGAATCGTCAGCAGCATCCGCGCCAGCGCATAATTGCAGCAGACGGTGATGCCATATTGAACCAGAAACTCCAGAGACGGCTCAAGCGGCTTCCCCCGCTTTTTAAAATACAGATAGATAGACAGCATGGGGGCGAAGAAAAGATTGATAAAAATGGCCAGTTGAATCAAAGCATCTCATTCCATTCTACGCTTTGTCAGCGGAGCGGACCACCTCCGGGGGCACGCTTCGCCACTTCGCTTATGATATCATTGGTGTCTAGTTTAGCGCGCTTTCAGGTGACTGTCAACAGGTTTTTTGAGGGCCTTTTTATAAACATTCCGCTGCTGGGGCCGCCTTTTTCGGCATTTTGTGAATTCTTTATTGATCCTTTAGCAATTTTTCAACAAATCTAAATAAACGATTAGCTCTTGGCGAGAATCGGTATAAACGGCCCCCGTCGGCCTGCCGCCGCAAAAAAACGATAAAGTGTGGCGCCCCCAAAATTTATTGGGGGCCCCAATTATTAAACAAAAATGGGGGTTTAAAAAAATAGATTTTAAAAAAAAGACAGAATTGATATACTATTAGTCATCTTGAGCT
>CAMWRX010000039.1 GCA_947176765.1 uncultured bacterium | reverse complement strand
TAGGCCTGGGGCGGCTTTGCCGCCTAACGGCGGGGGCCCCATTTGCTGCGGCGAGTTTTCGCCGTAGTCCTTTTTTACCCTGTGGATACTTCCTTACGTTGGAACATGGCGCTCATCGCCGCTGCGGACTGTTCCTGGGCCGAGAAGTCCAGGTGGGCATAGATGTCAGCGGTGGTGGAGAAGGTGCTGTGGCCCAGCCAGATCTGGATCTGTTTCATAGGAATACCGTTGCTCAACAAAAGGCTGGCACAAGTATGACGAAGGTCATGGAAGCGGATCTTGCGCAGGCTGTACTTTTTGATAATCCAGCCGAAGTGCTCCGTCACGAAGTTGGGCCGCAGGAGCTTGCCCATTTCGTCCACACAAACGTAGTCCAGGTAGTCCCGGCAGTAGGCACTTTTGAACAGCCTCCGGTTCTTGGCCTGCTTGTCCTTTTCGGCCAGCAGCAGTTCTTCGACTACCGGGATCAGCGGCAGGGTTCGGAAGCTGGATTTGGTTTTGAGAACGTCCTCTCCTAACGGAACATACTTTCCATCCTTGTTCACCTCGATTACCTTGTGGGCGATGGAGATGGTTTTCCTCTCGAAGTCGACAGCATCCCAGCGGATGCCCAGTGCCTCGCTCCGACGCAGGCCGTAGTAGGCGGCAATCTTCACGCAGAGTTCGAGCGGGTCTCCGGCGATGGCATCAAACAGGTCGAGCATTTCCTCCTCGCTGTAGAATGAGCCGCGGAATACATTCTTTTTAGGACGCTCCACTTTGTCGGCGGGATTCTTAGCGAGGATGTCTTTCTTCACCGCACTCTGGAGAGCTTTGCGGATAATGGCGTGGTAGTGAATCACCGTGTTGGTAGTACATCCGTCATCGAGGATGGTCTGGTAGAAGTCCTCAATATGCTGGGGCGTGAGATCACCGAGTTGGATGCCGGCTTTGGTGAAGTACGGGATAACCCTGGCCTTCATCATCACGGAGTAACTCTGATAGGT
This sequence comes from uncultured bacterium, assembly GCA_947176765.1. Taxonomy (GTDB): domain Bacteria; phylum Bacillota; class Clostridia; order Oscillospirales; family Oscillospiraceae; genus Enterenecus. Next base: position 25,406 of record CAMWRX010000039.1, on the reverse strand, counting down.
GGCGGTGGCAATGGAAGGCCGAACGCTGTTCAACCACTTCTCCATGTAATCTGCGAACCGCACCTGAGCTTCCGGGGGACAGTTTTTAGCCAGCACTGCCTCCGCACTCCCCTGCTTTGCCTTGGCCTCCTCCTGGAGTTCGTACTGCATCCTGATCTCATCCAGAGCCTTCTGGGCCTTGCGTTCGCTGGTAGTAGAGACCGGGAGCTTGGTTGCGATCCATTTCGTTTTTCGCTTGCCGTCCACCTTCAGGTAGAGGACGGCATAATAATAACCGCTTTTCTTCTGTAGGCAGCCTGTTATCATAATTTCCTCCATTTCTCATAACAAGCGGTGAATTTGCCTGCCTTCGACGACACCAACCATACCACAACTGCTGGGGAATAGCCATTACTCCGGATGGAGAAAAACCATCCGATTTTTCTACGTTTTTGACAGTGGTGGTGGCGTGTCACGAAGTCCGGGTCAGGTATTCAATGATACAGATCTTGGGAATTTTATAGGAGCGCCCAATACGGACGCTCCTAATTTCTTGATCGGTCAGCAGACGGTATGCCAGTTTCCGGCTGATCCCGCCCAGCATTTTGCACAGGTCGTCTACACCCACTACATCGGGATAATTCTCAAACATCGCTTGCGTTTTCATGGCAGAAATAATCGTTGCTCTTGGTCTGGTAGATGAACTCCACCACATCCTCCAGGCTGCTCGTCTCCCTCATCTCCGGCAGGGCAGCCCGCATGGCTTGGTAGTACCGCTGGCCTGGTGCAGCCCGCTCATCCAGGATAGCTACTACGCAGGTGTCTGTCTCAGTGCGAATAGCCCGCCCAAAGCCCTGCTTCAGCTTGATTTGCATCTCCGGCACTACTACGGCCCGGATGAAGGAACGGAGATTGGGATATTCTGCCCGCTTTTTCTCTTTCAAAGCGTCCGGGTGAGCAAAGGGCAAACGTGGGATGACCAGCAGGGACACGCAGTCGCCTGGGAAATCGAAGCCCTCCCAGGCCGCGCCAGTGGCCAGCAGGACGCTGCCAGGGCTGGCCTTGAATTGCTGGGTGGTATGTACCGCGTTCCGGCCCAGGGTGAAAATAGTCCAAGGCAGATCCATCTCTGCCAGCCGTTCCTTAATGGCAGACATGGCGGCGTAGGAGGTGAACAGCACCAGGGCGTGGCCCCAGCAGGCGTCCAGCAGGGCGGCGATCTCTGCCGCAAGCTCATCGTAGTAGCCGCTGGGGGTCTGCTCGGGCGCGTGGAGCGGCAGGTACAGCAGACAGTTTGATTTGTAATCGAAAGGGGAGGCGGAAACAGACTCCACAATTCGCCCGTCTGCCAATAGGCCCGTTTCCTCTTTGAAGTGGCGGAAATCTCGGTCCACCGCCAGGGTGCCGGAGGTGAGGATGATGGCGTGTGCCTGATCCCACAGTGTGCCGCGGAGCTGGGCATTGAGGTCTGCGGGGGCGGCGCACAGCATGGTGCCGCCGCGCTGATCCTCCATGGCGTAGAACACCACGCTGGCGTTCTCGCTGATAAACAGTTCCATGGTGGCGGTCAGCTTCTTCATCTGCTTGTGGGTGGTGACAGAGAGCAGGCCGTGGAGCTGTTTCCTGATGATATGCAAGTTGCGGGTGGGAGCAATCAGCAGGCGGGCGAAACTGTTGAATGCCCTGCCGTCCTCAAAGGGCTGGCTCATCAGCCGGAGGAGCGGCGCGGACAGTTCGGCCAAAGTCTCCGCGGCCAGCAGGAATTTTTCCCTGCGCAGGCTGCGGATTAATGCTTGGATGTCCCGCGCTTCCAAAGCGGTGCCGAACATCTGACGGGCAGCATCCGGCAGCTTGTGGGTCTCGTCGATGATGACGGCGCAGGCATCCGGCAGGATGGGATTCCGACCCGTCCCCCGGTGGATAGCGTCCGCCAGGAGGAGATTGTGGTTGCAGATTTGGAAGGGATAGACAATAGTGGAACAGTCCGCTAAAAAATTGAGATAGCGGCAGTCCTCACGTCCGCAATCGCAGGTCTGAGGGACGCATACCCGCTCCCGGTCGTAGCCGCTGAGATGGACGGCGGCATCCATGTCCAGCTGCTCCCGGAGGGAGAGCAGAGCCCTGCCAGCCCTCCAGTTTTTCTTGCTCAGATCTAGCTGGCCCAGCCGCCGCTCCAGCCGCTGGTCGCAGACATAGTGCGACTTCCCCTTACGGATCACAGCGGCAAGCGGTTCGTCCAGCAGACCGTCTTCCATCAGCACATTGGACAGGAAGGGAAGATATTCATTCTGGACGGCGTTTTGCAGGGCGATGCTGGAGGTTGAAATCAGGACAGGCTGGAACTTCTGCCTGCTGTCGGTACGGAAGCGGAGAAACACCACTCCCGCCGCCAAATAAGAGTACGTCTTGCCAATGCCTGTTCCGGCATCGCAGAGGGCGATAGAACCTTCCTCCATGGCGTCCAGCATCAGATGGCTGAGGGACACCTGCTCGGGGCGTTCCGCCATGCCGTGGGCGGGGAGCAGGTTGTGAAAAACGTGGTCTATCATACTATGGGCGTTTTGCCTGTTATCATTGGCGCTCATCCAATCAAATCCCCTTGAAGACGGCTCCGGGCTTTCACCCGGAGCCGTTTATAAATTGATTTATTTATCGTTCCCGCCGCATTCGCACTCGCACCCCGGCGGGGTTGGGAACAGTACAGGCCGGGTTCGGCATGACCCGCGCGGGCGTGTGCCAGGGGTCTCTACTGATTTCAACCCCAGGACGAGCCCTGCGGCCTGGTTCTCAGGCCGGTCTAAGGCGTCTCATTATGCTCCCGGACAGGGTCAGTGCTGACGGCCTCGTCGCCGTGGGCTTCATATCCTTCGCTTCCGGCCAAGGCCGAAAGCTCACTCATTTCGCCACGTCTCCTTTCCCCACAAAGCCTGAAGTGCGGCTTTGCGGGGGCCCATGTGAGGCCGCCCCGCGCAGGTGGCATTCTCGCTCACCGTAAGGGACTGTTGCCCCCTCCGGGTCGTGGCGTGCGCTGCGGGACGCTCGTCTGTCCGGGTGGTTACCCGTACTGCTGGTGTGAAGTTGTCAATGTGCGGCAGCCTATTGGCCGTATCTTTATTGTAATAGCGAGAATTGGGCCTGTCTGTAGAGCATTGGGCACATTTGTGACCTATGGGTCACATCTTTCAGAGGGTAATCCTAAACTGCTCCAAGTGTGCTACCAACTTCACTATATCCTCTTTCATTTGAACCCTATCTGTGTTCTTCGCCAAATCACCAGAATACCTTCCCAAAATAAGGTAATCGAGTGAAACATGAAACAGATTTGAAAGCTGTATGAATAAATCAACAGAGCATCCTTTTTTGCCAGCTTCGACGCGGCTGTAGAAGCTTCTGTCGATATTCAGCGCTCCTGCGACCTGTTCCTGAGTGACTCCGTTTTTGATACGGATCTGGCGAATACGCTCTCCGCTCTTTTTTATATCGTAATTCATATGTATAATCTCCAATCTCAAAATTTGGGGTATGCGGATCGAGATTGGAGGTCATGGATATTTTGCTATGTATGGGCTCCACTGGGCAAGAATGGACGGGGAATGGCGGAAAGGCCATTTCCCGACTAAACATGAACATTTTGTAAATTGTTCTGATGTTTTCCCTTTGTGTAGATAAAGCCTGCCCAGGCCATTTGAATAGTTCGACAGCTTATCCCGGTATCCTCCAAAATTTGATAGGGGATATTGGGATAAGCTGTCGAATAAAAAACGAGGTGCGAACAACCGTAAGGCTGTTCGCACCTCGTCAAAAATATGGAATGAAAGGGTTCCCCGATTGCCCCTACCCATAGGCAGGGGGACAAAAGGGCTGTTTCATAAGCTCACCTGCTGCTTTGATCGGGGAGCGGTATTTTTCCAGCTTTGAGTGTATGCAGCAATTTGACCAGCATATCGTCTGTCAGCTTGACTACGTCGCCAATCTGTTCCCGGCTCAAACCGTCATAGTGGATGCCTGCCGCTATAACAACCGGACAATATCCGGCTTCGGATATTGCCTGGGCCCACCTCTGACTGACCACGCCATCCTTGTGGGTTGGGAACTGCTGAGTGGTGACATTCCCCTGGGGATCGACCACGCTCACCGCGCCGATGTGGGGCAGTGTACCGCCATAGACCGTCACCTGAAGTCCGCTTGGCAGGCAAATCGCGTGGGCTGTGACAGGAGCGCCCATCAGCTCCCGGGTCAGCGTGAATTGGGTCATTCCTCCATGCCCTCCCACTGATAGCTTCCCTCGTCCAGGTCGAACTGGGACAGGATGCGGTTCACCGTATGCCGGGTGCAGTCCTCCAGGGACTGGGAGCCATTATAGTAGGTCAGCATGGGGGCAGGATCACCGCCCCCAATTGGCTGGCTTCGTACAGATTGCGCAAATGGATGGTGGACAACGGCGATTCCCTGGCCACCAGCACCAGCTTGCGCCGCTCCTTTATCATCACGTCGGCGGCGCGGAGCAGCAGGTTGTCGCTGTAGCCGGACACCACCCCCGCCACCGTTTTCATGCTGCATGGCACCACGATCATGCCCATGCTCTTGAAGCTGCCGGAGGCGGGTGCGGCCCCGATGTTGGTGTTGGAGTGGCAGACGGTGGCCAGCTTTTGCAGTTCCGCCAGGGTCATGTCCGTCTCCTGGTTCAGTGTCATCTCGCCGCCGCGGGTGACGATGAGATGGGTCTCCACCTCGGGGTGATTTTCTCGTAGCTGCCGCAGCAGTTCCACGGTGAGCGGCGCGCCGGACGCGCCGCTCATGCCCACGATTAGCCGCTTAACCGTGGAGCCACTTCTCCGGGTCCAGCTCCAGGAAGGGGGCGCGGTGGAACCGGTCTTTCAGCTCGAAGGGCACGGTGCAGTCGAAGATGGTCTTGGTGGAGATGCCGATATCCCGGATGGAGCCGGTGTAGGCGGGACTGGAGCTGGGATCCAGGGGATGGCAGCGCACGCCGGGGATGGTGATGACGTCCCGGTCACCCTGGAAGCGGGTGTTCATGGCCCAGAGGACGTCGTTGGTATCAAAAATGCCCACGTCCTCGTCCACCAGGATGACGTGTTTCAGTTCGGGAAAGGCGGAGAATGCCAGGAGCGCCGCCTGCCGTTGCTTGCCCTCGTCGGTGTGGACGGTCTTTTTGCACTGGAGGACGGCCATGTACTTGCCGCCGCCGGAGCGGTGGGCATAGCAGTTCAGCACTTTCCCGGGGAAGGCCTTGTCGATCATGCTCAGAATACTGGCTTCAGTGGGGATGCCCGCCATATTGACGTGCTCCTCGCTGGGGCCGATGCAGGTCTGCATGATGGGGTTTTTGCGATGGGTAACCGCCTTGACCTTCAACAGCCAGCACTCGTGGGAGGCGGGACCGTTGTAGCCGGGGAACTCGGGCATGGCAAAGCCGGTGTGGGAGTTCTGATCCTCCACCACATGGTTGCTGCCGGGGAGGATCTCGCCCTCAATGACATACTCGGCGTTGGCAATGGCGTGCTCATTGACGGACACGCACTTCACCAGCTCCACCGGCTTCTGCCGCAGTGCCCCGGCGATGGACAGCTCGTTGAAGCCCAGGGGGGTTGTGGGCGGCTCGAAGCAGGACAGCACCTCGATAGCTGGGTCCACGCCGATGGAGACGGAAATAGGCAGGGGCTGGCCCAGCTCCGTGGCCCGCTCGGCCATGGCCCCGATGTGCCGGGAGCCGGGCTGGAGGAAGATGGATAACTCATCCTTGGACTGGATGCACATTCGGTGGATGGTGACATCGGACAGCCCGGTGTCGGGGTGGGTGGCGTAGCACATCCCTAGGGTTCGTTCATAACTTTCTCCAGCGCCTGCGACAGCGATGATACCCAGCAAAGCTCGGTGACTTGATTATTCTCAAAAGAGTCCTGCATGGATCGACCAAGAACAGAATCATCGGTAACGATTAAAAAATATCTCTTTACCATGGTTATTCTCCAATCCAAAAAGACCGGGAAGCACCTCGCTTCCCGGCCAAGCACTTACGCTATTTCTGCTAATCGTATTACGGGCGTATGCGTCTTATATTTGGTAGCGCGGAGTCTTCGACAGCATTTGGGACAGCTTGCCGCACTTGCCAACAGTCTCCCGGCTCCCCTCGCAAAGCAAGAGGACACAGCCCTCATACCCCGCGACGCCGCCGCCGGATATGATCCTAGCTGATACACCGCACAGATCGCGCAATGCATCTAATTCGGTATACGGTTCCCCAGCGGAAGGGTACAGGCGGAACCCGCCTCCCTCCGGGGCGTTACAAAGCGCAGCGAGCTCCGGAACCGGCGTTTCGACCCGCTTTTCCACCCCCACGGGATGGAAAAGCCGCACGCGCCGTCCAATAACCGCAGCAGTAATGGGGGCCATCGTGCCAGAGGTCGGGTTCCCAATCAATACTCCAGCGGTTCCTGTCGGGAGATGGACCGCGTTGGCACCCTTAAAGATGATGTCATCCTTCCCCAGGCCGGGGGCGGCATCGTAGACAGTCTGTCCCTTTTGCCAGACCCCCTTGTGGATCACAATGTCTTCATCCCTGGGCTTGACGCTCTGGGCAAGTTCTTTCCCCCGCAGAAGGCCCCGGTAAAATCCCCGTGGCTCGAATCCCTCCTCGCCAATGCTGCGCAGGAGCTGCTCTGCCAGATAGGAATTTGTGCTCCCCGCTACGATGACTACAGTATGCTCCCGCAGGGCTGTCAGCACATCCTCCCTGCTGGCGAGGGCGGTCGCGATAAGACGTTTGCCTGCCGCCGGAGACAAAAGCATTTGGATTGTTGGCATTTCCTCACCCCTGTTCCACTGCGATCTTGACCAGCATATCCCCTTTTTTGACGGCATCGCCTTCACGCACAAGAACTTCGGATATCCTGCCCTCGCACGATGCGCGTATCTCATTTTCCATCTTCATGGCCTCCAGCACCACCAGCAACTCCCCCTTTTGAGCATGGGCGCCCTCTGTGGTGCACACCTTGCTCACAACACCAGGCAACGGTGCCTTCTGCGCCCCACCGTGCAGGGCTCGTTTGGAAGAAAGGGGCTTGGGCTGGTATTGGATTGCCTTTGGATACTCCATTGTCTGTCCCTCCATCACACCGGCATATTCCCGTGTTTTTTCGGCAAAATCTGCACCTTTTTATGCTCTAACGCCTCCAGGCAGCAAATCAGCACCCGGCGGGTTTCGCTGGGCTCGATAATGATATCGGTATATTCCCGCGCGGCCTTGCGGTAGGGGTTGTTAAACGCCTGCTCGTAAACCGCTGTCAGCTCCCGCTTCCTCTCTTCCGGGTTCTCCGCCGCCGCAATCTGTTTTCGGAATACAATTGCCGCCGCGCCTTCCGCGCCCATCACGGCAGAACGCGCAGTGGGCCAGCTCAGCACGACGTCGGGCCCCATGCCCTTTTCGCACATCCCGGCGGCCGCCCCGCCGTACATCTTCCGCAGGGTCAGCGCAATCTTCGGCACCGTGGCCCGGGCGGAGGCATAGATCAGCTTTGCCCCGTGCCGCAGGATACCCGCGTGCTCCTGATCCACGCCCGGCAGACAGCCCGGCACATCTGATAGATAGACCAACGGCACATTGAAGGCGTCGCAGAAATTGATGAAGTGGGCGGCCTTATCCGCGGCGTCTATATCCAGGCTCCCCGCCTTGTGTAGCGGCTGATTGGCCACAAAGCCCACGCTTCTGCCATTGAGGCGTGCCAAAGCAGTCACAATGTTTTTGGCATATTCCGGGTGCACTTCGTAATAATAGCCATCGTCAGCCACCAACCGGATCACTTGACGGACATCATAAGGCATAGTATCCTTTTCCGGGATAATTTCATCCAGCTCCGGGATCCTGTCGCAGCAGGATTGGCCGCAGGCATAGACAGGGGGCTGCTGCGTACAGTTGTCCGGCAGGAAGCTCAGCATCTGCTTAATCTGCTCAATGCAGTCCGCGTCGTCCGCCGCGCGGCGATGCACCACCCCTGACAGGGAGCTGTGCACCATGGCCCCGCCCAGGGTTTCATCATCCACCGTCTCCCCCGTTACCTGCTTGACCACCTGTGGCCCGGTGACGAACATTCTGCTAATCCCGTCCACCGCGATCACAAAGTCCGTCAGCGCTGGGGAGTACGCCCCTCCTCCCGCACAGGGGCCCATGATCGCGGAAATCTGCGGCACATAGCCGGACGCTTCCACATTGAGCCGGAAGATATCCAAAAAGGTCTTGGTATCGTTCCCCTCCTGTATGCGCCCGCCTCCCGAATCATTTAGGCAGACAATCGGCCGGCCCGCATGGATCGCCTCCTCCATCAGGCGGGCAATCTTATATCCGTGCATCTCCCCCAGTGACCCACCCATCACGGTGGCATCCTGCGCGCAGGCATAGACGACACGCCCGTTAACCTTGCCAAAGCCCGTGACAACGCCGTCCGCTGGCGCCTTTACCGCGTCCATGCCGAACTCCGTGCAGCGGTGTTCGACAAAAAGGCCGTACTCCACAAAGCTGCCCGGATCGAAAAGCAACCCTATGCGCTCCCGCGCCGTCAGCTTCCCCTTTTCATGCTGCTTTTCGATCCGCTGCGCGCCGCCCCCCTGCTCCAGGGCCCTTCTGCGCTCGATGAACTCTATCTGCTCCTGTCTCATTGCGCTCCCCCTTGTCAATCGCGGTAGGCCATATATAACTCGTCAATCTGTTCCTGCCCCATCTCCAGCAGATCACGCAATACAGACTCCGTGTCCTCGCCCAGCGCAGGGGCACGATAAAGCTTCTGCGTGGGGGCACACTCCATTTTAACCGGAAAGCCCGCGGTTGTAAAACGCCCCGCGTGGGCCTCCTCCACTTCAATGATCATATCCCGGGCCTGGAGCTGCACGTTTTTCGCCACAGCGTCCACGGTGTTGATCTCCCCAAAAGAGAGGCCGCGCTTTTCCATCATCTCCGCCATCTCCTGCGTGCTCCACTCCGCGATGATGGGGCTGAGGACATCGCTCAGCGCATTCTTGTTGGCGTAGCGCTCCTCTGTATCGTGGAACATCGGATCTTCATAGACCTCAAGATGTCCCAGGCCTTCCATCAGGCTTTTGAACTGCGCGTTGGTGGGGCAACAGACCACCAGGCTGCCGTCCCTGGTGGAAAATTCCTGGAAAGGCGCGGAGGCGGGATGTCGATTCCCCTGTGGGTGAGGCACAACGCCGCTCAGGCTGTAACGCCCGATGGCGTTCTGCATCACCGAGCCCACCATGGCGTCCAGCATAGACACGTCGATATACTGGCCCTTCCCCGTCTGCCCGCGCCATATCACGGCGCTCAGGACAGAAATAACCCCGTAAAGGCCGGCCACCACATCCGCAAGAGAGGCCCCCGATTTAATTGGCTTTCCGTCTTTCTCGCCGGTGATGCTCATAAACCCGGACATCGCCTGAATCGCGATGTCCAGCGCTCCCCGCGATCGATAGGGCCCCGTCTGTCCGTAGCCTGAGATGGCCAGATAAATGAGATCCGGCCGGATCTCCCGGAGCGTCTCATATGACAGGCCCAGCCGCTGCATTGTGCCCGGCTTGAAGTTCTCCACCACCACGTCGCATTCCGCCGCCAGTCGGAGGAACAGCTCTTTGTGGGCCGGGGCCTTCAAGTCCAGCACAACGCTCTTCTTGCCGCGGTTGCAGCTAATATACATAGCACTGGTTCCGTCCTTGGTCGGAATGTCAGTGCGGGTGGAGTCACCCATATGGGGGCGCTCGACCTTGATGACCTCGGCGCCCAGGTCTGCCAGGGTCAGGGTGCAGAACGGGCCGGAAAGGAACTGCGTCAAATCCAGCACCCGAATGCCACTCAGCGGCTTTTTATCCATAGCAATGATCCCCTCTTGTTCAAGTTATTTGCGGCTGTCGGGCCGCCCATAGCAGATGGCTTACTGGCGTAAGCGCGTTCACGGCCTGGGCAAGTACGCCGCGGCGCTCCTGGTACAGTTTCTCCCGCTCGGGAACCGGCTCCGTGACGCTTTTGATCTTCTCAAGCTGGCGAATCACGGATAAATCCGGGTAGCACCCAATGGCAACGCCGGCCATGACCGCGCACCCCAGCGTCCCGGCCCCTTCCGATACAGTTGTCTCCAGTACCGGAATACCGTAGACATCGGCAAATATTTGGCGCCAGAGGGCACTCTGCCCGCCGCCGCCAATGATCCGCATGGCCCTGGGCCGGACACCGGGGACTGTCTCCCGGATGATATCGTAGATTAGGCCCAAATGCATCGCCACCCCCTCCAGCACCGCCCGGATGAGGGTTGCGCCGGTCGTGCCGCCGCTCAGCCCCAGGAACGCCCCGCTCAGCCGGCTGTCCCACCAGGGGGATCTCTCCCCCAGCAGATAGGGCAGATACAGCACACCATTGGTCCCAGGCGGGACGGACGCGGCCGCTTCGTCCAGCAGGGTATATACGCTCCTGCCGCTCTGCCGGGCCCGTTCCCTCTCCCCGGCGCACAGCATATCCTTGAGCCAGCTGTAGGAAAAGCCACCGGCCTGCATCGTCCCGCTGTCCCGCCATACGCCAAAGCAGTCGGCTTTGGCTATGCGGTGCAACGGGTCCTGTTTTGGTTCCCCCGTCAGGACGCTGACCCAACTCGACGTCCCGATACAGGTATAGGCATCCCCAATCTCCACCGCGCCAGCCCCCAGGGTAGCAGCGTCCCCGTCCCCTGTGCAGAGGATTACCGGCGTTCCAGGCGCGAGGGACGCCTCGTCCGCAACCGCAGCGCGCACCCCGCCCAGCACTGTGGCAGGCTCCGCCACCCTGGGGAGCTTCCCCAGGTCGATGCCGGCAGCCCCCAGCAGCTTTGCAGACCATTCCCTGTGAACAATGTCATAGGCGTGGAAGTAGGCGGCGTCTTCCCGGTCAGTGGCAAAAATGCCGGTCAGGCGGCAGTTGATATAGTCTTTGGCCGCCAGAAAACAAAATGTTTTTTCATACAGCTTCGGCTCATGGCGGGAAAACCAGAGCATCTTGCTCAACGCATAGTTTTCCGACGGGCGCATCCCTGTGATTTCGCTATAGGCTTGTGTCCCCACCGCCGAAACAAGTTCGTCCCGCTCACGCACGGCCCGCCCGTCTGCCCAGATCATGGCTGGGCGCAGCGAAACGCCCGCGCGATCCACAGGCAGGCAGGCCATCATCTGGCCGCTGACCGCTACAGCCAGGATGCGCTGCTTCCCGACCTCCGCCGTCAAGCGGGCGTTGGCCGCGCAAAACGCCCGCCACCAGTCCTCCGGCTCCTGCTCCGCCTGGTTCTGTGAACCGTAATGAATTGGGTATCCCTCTGTGACGGTCTTATACACACGGCCATGGGTATCCACCAAGGCCGCCTTGTCGCAGGAGGTTCCAATGTCATGGGCCAGGAAAAAATGCTCCATCCCGTCTCCTCCCCCTGTGATCAGCGCAGCCCTGCCTCGTCGCACAGCTTTTTCGCAGTGCGGTAGTTGATTCCAAAGCGCTTTACGCCCATATCAATCATGCGATCCACCGTCTCCAGATCCCGGATGCCGCCCGCTGCCTTGACCCAGGCCCGGCCCCGCGCTTCCTTCAGGATCACCTCAATGTTGTGCAGCGTGCAGCCGCCCTCTGTCCCGGTGCAGCTCTTCACGCAGTCGGCCCCGCCCTCAATGACAAGGGCTGTGGCCCTGGCAATCTCCGCGTCATTCCAGAAGGGGCATTCCACGATGACTTTAAGGCTCCTGTCCCCAATGGCGTCCTTCACAGTCCGTACGTCCCGAACCACCTTATCGTACATCCCAGACTTGAAAAAACTCAGGTTCATGACCATGTCGATCTCCTTGGCGCCCATGTCCACCGCCCATTTTGCGGCGTATGCCTTGCAATGGGCGGGATCCGCGCCGGACCACCGCGTGCAGCCAAAGCCGGGGTTCGTGTCTGTCCCTTTCAGCTCAGCTACCACATGGGGGAAGAACGCGGCGGGCCCGTTAATTGCAAAGAAATGATACTCCTTGGCCTGACGGATCATTTCATCGACCTCATCCGCAGTGGCAAGGGTGGCAATGTGGGTACTGTCGATCATTCTTGCAAGTTCTTTGCCGTTAATAGCCATAATTCAGCAACTCCTTTTACAGCATCAGAAGGTCAATGATATCTTCCCTGCCTCCCGCCGTCTCACCAGGTCAAACCCCCGCTCATACTCCTCAACTGGCATGATATGGGTCACAAAATCGTCCAGGTCGATGGCGCCGCGCCGGACAAATTCCACCACCTGGTTATGTACGGCGGCCTCCTCCGGGAAGGTGGGCTTTTGGACAAACTGCACGTTCCAGTTATACGGTGCGTTCTCCCAGTCAAACGCCGCGTGTGTCACCGGCGAGATGCCGTAGACGGCGACCTTGCCGTTAAAGCCGATTACCCTCAGTCCCAAGTTAATCAGCTCATTTTTCCCCACCGCGTCGATAAAAATATCCACGCCATCCGGGAAGCGGTGTTTGACGACTTCCTCCACGCTCTCAGAAGCGGGATTGACCAGGATGTCCGCCCCCAGTCTGCCAGCTTTCTCCAGGCGGGCCGCATCCATATCGCTGACCATAAGGTCACTGACGCCAAGCAGCTTACAGAACACCGTCATGGCCTGCCCCACGGGGCCGCAGCCGTTGATCATGACTTTCTTCCCCGCGCTGACACCGAAGCGCAGCAGGGCGCTGTAGACCTCTTTCAGGGTAATAATCATCTGGCCCTTGACGGGATCTATGTCTGGCGGGATGACCTGCTCGGCCATATGCTTGACCGGCACATCCCGACAGCCGTCTGCCACCATTGCCCAGTAGTCTGAGACAAGGGCCCGTTCCGCGAAGGAACCCCAGCCGCTGTAGTAGCGTTCAGTATCACGCAGCTTTGCCCGGAGGACAATGTCCCCGAGCTTGTAATTGCGCACCTTTTCCCCCACGGCGACCACCCGGCCGCAGCCCTCATGGCCCAGCACGCACGGATAGGTGTTAAAACCTTTGAAGTGCCCATCAATCATCTTCAGGTCGGTGCCGTTGCAGATTCCACAGGCCAGCACCTCGACCAGCGCGTCATACGGGCCCATTACCGGCTCCGGAATGTCGTCCGTCAGGCTAAGGCTCCCGATCTTGGGGATAACCAGACCTTTCATATTATATCTTCCTTTCCCACAAAGTCCTGGGCGGCACACTGCATTAAGAGGTAAAAGGACTGCCCGTTTGGGGCATTGCCCGGCACGCGGAAGGTGGGCGCTCCGCAGACATCGTTCACAAAGCCATATGTATCGACTCTGCTTACCATCGCCCCGCGCAGCCGGTCGGCGTGCTCCAGATAACCGTCCCGCACCAGCCATCCCTGCTGGATCCCCCGGTAGATGCCGTAGGCCAGCATCTGTGCCGCGTTCATAGCCACAAAGCTACCCTCGGGTTTATCCAACGCATCATAAAATACGCCGTCCCGCTCGTGCTTCAGCATACCATCGATGATGCGGCGGGCCTTTTCTGCCAGCTCCTTTTTCTCCTCCGTCATGGCTTCTGGCAGCAGGGGCAGCATCCGGCAGACTGCAATGACCGCATAACCGTTCGCGATGCCACGGTGGATACCGTCACGCAAAAAGGTTCCGGTTCCGTCATGCCAGAAGGTGTGCAGCAGCCCGGCCGCGGGGTCAAACAGCGCGTCCCAGTAGCCGTTATACTGTTTGACCGCCTCTTCATACTCGCCGGCATCGGCCAGGAAAGGCGGGAGCATATACATGGAATCCGCCCAGAACTCGGGAGAGTCGGTCAAATGATACAGGATCCCCTTTTCGCTCCGAGGTGCCTCGTGCAACGTCCAGTGCAGCAGCTTCTCATGGGCGGCCTGAAAGCGCGGATCACCCGTCTGCTCCCACGCAAGGCGCAAAGCCTGCCCGCAAGAACAGGGATCCGTTACCGTGCGCTCGTCAGCCTCGGACATAATGCCCACGCGGCCGTCTGGCAGGCGACGGTTGATCGTCTCCCTAGCCATACGGATCACGGTTTCCGTTTCGCCCAGCTCTGTGAGGGCGTGCTCCGCCTCCCCCTGTTCCCAGCAATGGCGCTGCATTGCCAACAGAACTCCAAGAACGGCTTCTGTCCGTTCTTTCGTCATATCCATTTTTGTTCCTCCTAAATTCCTTGAGTTTTACCGGTACAGCTCAACGCTAAACTTCACCTTGTCCCCGCGATAGCGCGAAACGGTGTACTCCACCGGTTCATCCTGCTCGGAGAACGCTGTGGTAGTCACAATACACAGGGCGGCGTTGTTTTTGATTCCCAGCAGCTTTGACTCCTTGGCTATGGCGTTACACGCCCCGATGCTCCGCTGAACCCGGCGGATATGCACACCATACAGCCGATCCAGCGTGTCGTAGAGGGAGTTGCGGCCAAAGTCTATGTCGAGGAGTTTCTCGTACTTCTCGTAACTCAAATAAGTATCCTGGATCAAGATGGGATCTTGATCCGCAAAGCGCAAGCGGCGCAGGTGAATAAGTGTGGCATCTGCGGGAAGCCCCATTTGCTCGTTTGCCGCTGCAAAGCCCGGGATATGCCCCAAGAACAATACCTTTGTGGACGGCACCATGCCCCCTGCGCGCATCTCTTCCCCAAACGTATGGAGCTTGTTGAGAAATTGAGCGTTGATCCGGGCTCGCGACACAAAGGTGCCTTTCCCCCTCTGCCGGGTCAAGTACCCCTCAGACACCAGCTCGTTCAGGCATTGGCGCACGGTCGGCCGACTGATGCCCAAATTTTCGCACAGCTCGTTCTCCGAAGCGATATTGTCCCCCTCATGGAGCACCCCGTCTTTAATCAGATCCAAAATGCACATTTTCAATTGGTAGTACAGGGGGACGATGGATGAACGATCAATCGAATAAAGGAACTCTTCCGCAGGCATAGAATCTTCCGCTCCTTTGCTCCTTATCTATGATACCGCTTTAATCCAGGGACAGCTCGGACATGGTTGCCGGCATCTCATGCGCCGTGTTAACCTTGCCTGGCCCTACAGACAGGTCAAAACAGGAGGCGATCAGCTTCCCCTGCCAGATGATCGGCTCGCCGGGCTGATCGAGTCCTCCGTCAAAGCCATCGCAGTCAGGGCTCTGGGCGATCCGCTCCAGTCTCCCGTCCGGATACATCTTGCAAATCGCGTTGACCCGGAAATCCGCAATATACATATTACCCTTGTCATCAAAGATCATGCCATCGGTGCTAACAAGCTGTTCCGGATCTTTGGCAAACAGCGTCTTCTCCGCCAAGGAGCCGTCCGGCGCAAGGGTCAGCCTGTATATCTCGCCGTCTCCGAAGTTGCCGATGTAGAGGTCACCCTCCGGCCCAAAGGCAATGCCGTCCACACCATACTGGCAGGCGGGATTCTGCGTCAAGAAGGTGGCGAACAGGTTGGGATCCTCCAACGTGTTGGTGACCTTGATGTTTTCATCGTCCAGCTTGAAGCGATACACGCCGCTGACCATCTTTCCTGACGGATCCTTTACGTCACTCATTCTGCTCTGCGTGACATAAAGGTATCCATCTTTGATGCGGACACCATTGGGATGCTCCATGTTCCAAGCGATTACGCGGCTTTCCAGGATGTTCCCCTCTTCGTCAGCGCGGACGCGGAGCATACGGCCCTTGAAGCGGGTCTCCGGACTGCGCCGCCAATCCTGGTTATCGCAGAGGTACAGGTTGCCCTCCCCGTCAAACTCAATGCCCATGTTCCGCGCCACCCCGGTTTCCGGGTGCACCGGGACATCAAACCATTTCGAAATGCGCTTCTGCTTGTCAATGCGCACGACGCACCCGGACATATTGGGGTCAGCATAGTTTGGGCACGACAGGATCAGGTTTCCTTTCCCATCAATGGTCATGCTGTCCGGCGTACAGACATATTCCTCCGGCAGCATAGCAAACAAAGTCGGTCGGATCATAAACAATCTCCTCCAATATCCTGTAATTCCAGCCAAATCGCTGGTTCCTGCCCCTCCTCAAAGCGGCGTATCGCCGTGTCGGTGTGCACCGTCCCTGCGCAGCAGAGGATCATCACCCGCACCGGGGCGGGCCCTACCGGGAATTGTCTCCCATGCAGGACACCGGGGGCCAATTCGATCAGCGTCCCACGGGGCACGGCGAAGGCCCTGATGGACGCCAGATCCAGAGAATCCAGTGGCTGCATGGGCGCAACATAAATTACGATGTCGCCATCCAGGGGAATCCTTGCCTCCGCAGTTCCGGGGTGGCTTTCTATAAACGGTACCCTGTGCGGATCTCCGCAGGCCCTTCCCACCGAAACAGACACCGGCTGCGTGACTGTCAGATCCATCAGATCC
Source organism: uncultured bacterium (assembly GCA_947176765.1). GTDB lineage: Bacteria > Bacillota > Clostridia > Oscillospirales > Oscillospiraceae > Enterenecus. The sequence goes on along the minus strand of CAMWRX010000039.1, from coordinate 9,051 downwards.
GGAAAAAAGGCCGATCTGCTTTCATCCGTGTCCCCCGCCTTCAACAAATCCACATAGCGGCCAAAGGGTGCGAAGGCTTCGCGGGACAGCTGCTCTACTTTTATCGTGATCACCCTGTCACCCCTTTACTGAGCCGGACGCGATTCCCTTGATAAAGGACTTCGAGAAAATCACAAACAGAATGATGACCGGGAATACCGCCCAGGTCAGCGCGGCCATCCGTCCCCCGATGTCAAATCGGAATTCAGAGATCAAGTTTGCCACATACAGCGGGATGGTGAACATATCGTTGTTGTTGATGATCAGCATGGGCAGTGTGTAGCTGTTCCACGACCACAGGAAGAGCAGGATCACCGTTGTGGCAATGCCAGGCCGGATAAACGGCAGCACAATGGAGAACAGGATACGGGGCTCTGAGGCCCCATCAATGCGTCCGCTCTCGATGACCTCGGTGGGAACAGAACTTTTCATGAACTGAATCATAAAAAAGCAGGTAAACGGATGCGCCATCCAGGTCAGAATCAGCGGCCACAGGCTGTTGGTCAGGTGCATGGCCCGCATTTCCATAATGTATCCGATCGTGCTGATCTGCCCAGGAACCATCATGGTAACAATGATGAATGTTGTAATCAGGGACGCGCCTTTATAGCGGAATTTTGTGACAGAATATGCCGCCAGCACACTGATGACCACGCTGAACACAATGGAACCCGCCGAGACCAGGATGCTGTTCAGATAGACCTTGAGGAAGTTCCCTTCCAACAACGTTTTGGTGTTCTCATAGAATTTGTCTCCAAAGGTGAACGGAAGCTGACGCATGAGTTCCTCCGTAGAATAGGAGCCCATGAGCGGCAGAAGGACAAAGGGAATCAGGCATGACAGGAGCAGCAGCGCAAAAGCAACCCCGATGATCATCTTTCCGCAGGTGCCAAACAGCTTTTTCATAATCCCTTAATCCTCCTCCGCAGTCAGCTTTTTAAACACCATAGAGAAGGCCACGATGATGACAAACAGGATGTAGCAAAGCGCGGCGCCGTATCCCAGCCGCATCTTCGGGCCAAACGCATCGTTGATGAATTTCCAGATCACGGTCAGCACGGAGAACTGCGGCCCGCCCGACGCTGCGGAACTCCCAGCATAAAGCTGCGCCGGCATCTCATAGAGCTGCAGCCCGTTGATGATAGAGGTCAGCACCAGGAACACGGTCATCGGGCGCAGCTGCGGCACCGTGATATGCCAGAAAAGCTGCACGGAGTTTGCTCCATCGATTTTGGCCGCCTCATAGATTTCCGACGAGATGGAAGTCATTCCCGCCAGATAGATGATCATGCAATAGCCCATGTGCCGCCATATCTGCATGATAACCACAATCGCAAAAGCCCATCGCTCATCTTGCAACCAATATACCTTTTCGGAGATGACCTGCAAATGCGACAACACTTCATTGATATAGCCAAACTGCCAGTCGAACATATTGGCAAAAATCGCCCCAATGGCAATGGGCGCAATGATGTAGGGCAGGAACATGATGCTCTCCATCGCCCGCTTATGCTTCATGGGGAAAAGCAGGGCCGCTGCCAGCAGCCCCAACCCAACCTGTACCGGGATCGAAATCGCCACCATCGCGAGGGTATTGGTCAGCGACTTCCAGAACAGCGAATCCTTCGTAAGCAGGTCGACATAGTTCTGCATCCCGACAAGGGTCTTGGGTGACACGCCGTTCCAGTCAAAAAAGCTGATATAAAAAGAGTACAGCATTGGGAAGAGATTGAACAGAAAATAGCACAGCAGATAGGGCAGTACAAACAGGTATGGCCACACACGGCCCATCTGCATCTTTCTCCCGCGCAGCGTTATGGCATTATTTTTCTTCATGTCGTTATCTCCTCGGGATTCTGCAACGATGGTTACTCACAGCGCGCCCACGCTGTGAATAACCATCATCGCGACTTGTTTTACTTGACAGTAGCGTTGGGCTCCTGCATCTGAATACTTTGAATCATATACCTCAGACCCTCGTCCGCTGTCATTTGGGGATTGATCAGGAACTGGAGGGCCGTATCCTTAAAGCACTCCGTCACGACGGTACTGTAAGTACTGAGGCTTTCGTAGGGTGCGATGCCAACACCGATATTGTCATAGATATACTTGCAGATATTCTGCCCGCCGAACCAGTTGGAATAGAGGAAGTCGTTGTTGATCGGCGCGTCGTCCCCCTCATAGAATGCCTCAAAGCTGGGAATCCAACCAATCCGATCATAGATCGCCTCATACCCTTCCACGGAGCCCTGGAAATACTGGATGATCTGCCACACTTCGTCCTTGTGGGGGCTGTCCTTATAAATGCCGATGGAGGTGCCACCATTCATCCAGCCGCCGCCCGGTGCCATGCAGAAGCCCCACTGCCCCATGGTTGTCTGTTCCTTGTCATTGGAGGCGATGCAGGAGTTGGTGGACCAGGACGCATGGTTGAAGAACAGCACACTGCCGTCCGTATACGCGGCATTCCAGGTGGTCGAGTTTTTCTCGTTGTTCCCCAGGGGCACACCGGCATCACGGATCTTGCACGCCATCTCAAACGCCTCGCGATAACGCCCGGTCACGTCGATCGTGTCCCCATCAATGAACTCATGGGTGCTCTGCCCCACAAGGAGCTCCAACAGGTCGAACATACCCTGCATCATGTAAACACCGTCGCCGGCCACCTCTTTGAGTTTCAGCCCGGTAGCAATGAAGCTATCCCAGTCCTTGACCAGCGCGAAGACATCGTCGGGCTCCTCGACACCAAAATACTTTTTAGTCAGTTCCCGGTTGTAGGCAAACCCTGAGGGGCAGAACTGGTTATCCAGCGAAACCAGTTCGCCGCGGGAATTGGTCAAAGCGGGAATGACGGCGTCAAACAACTCATTGCGGTCATAATTATAGGGGGCCGCCTCAAGGTTCTCAAGAATATCAAGATCAAACACAGCCCCGCGGTTGGTGATCTCCACCGTAATAATGTCGGGCACGTCCGTACCGGTGGCCAGAGCGCTCTGCAGCTTTGTCAGGTAGTCGTTGTTGTTTACAAGGACATACTGATAGTCGATATTGGGGAATTTCTCCGCAATAATCTCCTGCTTCAGCTTCAGAATCTTTTCCCCCTGGCTCCACTCAACGATCGTGACCTTCTCACCGTTGTCGGGGTTCCCGGCATCACTTGGCGCCAACGTAGTTTGACTTCCGGAGGGACTCTCCTGGCCAGGCTGGTCGTCTGCATTGGGTTGGGCGCAGGCACACAGCAGGAAACTAACCGCCATCACCAGGGCAAGCAATTTCGCGATGCTCTTTTTCATGTTGCTTCTCCTTTTCCACTATAATCTTTTGGCTTTGTGGGACACCTCTGAAACAGTTTTCAAATGCGCATTTGAATTCTGGGTCATGCTTACGTCATGTTGTCTTTACAAGTTAAAATTGTATCACTTTTCTCAAATAATTCAATCCACATTATTGACAAAAAATACACCTCCATTTTGACACGCGATCGAAATGAAGGTTCCGTCCGAGCAGGAGCAATGCACCAACTGTAACCATTGCCTGCCATATCCCTGAACAATTACCTGAGTACCAACGTCATCCAGCAGGCCATTACTGCGCAGGACAAGGCCATCAACATGATCGCGGACAAGGGTTCCTGCGTCATCGTGGGCCGGGCGGCGGACTACGTACTTCGGAACCGGAAAGACGTGGTGCGGGTATTCATCCACGCGCCCAAGGATTACCGCGTGAAAAAGGTTATGGAGATGTACGGCGACATGGAGGCCGAAGGCAAAAAGAGCATCGCCCGGTCCGACGCCGCCCGAGGTGCATACTACAAGAGCATCTCCGGCCATGAGTGGGGCGACCCCCACCAGTACGAGCTGAGTGTGGACAGCTCCATCGGGCCGGAAAAGACAGCAGAATTGATCTGCAGCTATATCGAGCGTAAGTAAAATGAACCGAGGCCGCAGCATTTATGCTGCGGCCTCGGCTTTATCGTGTAATTTTAAGAAGCCTTTTCCCGATCCATCGCCGCATACAAGCGCCGCTTAACCGAATCCGGCCCCGTGCCCAGCGCGACGGCAAATTCCTCGCACACCAGCCGCTCCGCGATTTTCAGATACCGGGCGTCCACCTGCCCCAGCTTTTTCAGCTCCCTCTGCTTGAGGTAGATTTCTTTGATGAGGAGCAGGCAGTCCGTCAGCTCACAGGAGGCCAGCAGCCCCTGATAGTGGGCGACAAGCTCTGCCGGCTTCCTGGAGGAAAATACCTTGGGTTTCAATTGGGGAAGCAGCTCCAGGTAATCAGCCGCTTCGCCGCTGCCAATCAGCGGGCGCATGGCCACCGCCGTGTCAACCGGGATATAGATCAGCTCCCCGCTGGTAGAGAACAGGGAGCGGAGCGTGTAATAGCTTTGTCCGTCGTCTTTTTGGAATGGGGGCGTCCCGACCCCCTCGATCCTGCACACCCCCGTGCGGCCATACAGGATCGACGTCCCTATCGCATACATGGGCGGCCTTTAATCCAGGTAGCTGCCGACCGGATGATAGTTGTTCTGCCGCTTGAGCTTGATCATGAGGGAGCCGTCCGGCTGCTCGTTCTCCTCCAGGATCTTGTACCGCGTGCCGCGGCGCTCCAGCTGGGCTTTATAGGACGTGTATTCCTGCCGCACCTGCTGCTGGGCGGTCTCCGGCTCCAGGCCGTCCTTTAACATGAAGTGGAGCGTCTGCTCCAGGCATTCCGCTTTGATCCGTTTCATTGCACAAAGTCCTCCGTTTACTAAGATGTTACTATTTTATAAGGAATTTGCACATTTTTCAAAGGACATAATTCACAAAAATATGCAAGATGCACATGGTGCAAAATAACTATTTATGGAGAGTTATCTCGCTAAGCACATAGCCTCCCGTACCCATAAATTTCATAATACCCAATAGGGTAGCTTCGCTGACAGCACTTATCCCCAGAATTACCCTCTATCGTGTAGACCCGGCCATTCTCCACCTTCTCCACAATGCCAACGTGGTCGGATACACCATCCTGTGGCCCGGAAAAGCCGCCTGGGTCGTCCCAGTCAAAAAATATGATGTCCCCTGGATTCGGAGCATAGCTCTTATCCTGCCACAGCCCACGTTCCTTGAACCAGCGGGAGCCCTGCACACAGCCCGCGAACTTGGGCGCCACTCCAGCGTCGATGAATCCGCACTCGTTGGCGCACCAACTGACGAAGATGGCGCACCAATCCACCCGGGAGCTGAAACCGTACCAGCTCCAATAGGGCTGGCCGCCCACGTTACCCACCTGGGCCAGCGCCACAGCCACGATCTCGCCGCTGCCGGTCCCGATGCCGTAGAGGACGGTATTCCACAGATCCCGATAGTCCTCAGAGAGCAGCTCAGCCAGCTGTTGGCGCTGTTCCGCATTGAATCCGTACAGGTCGGCCGTCTCTTCCGTGGTCTTGTGGGTGGTGGTGATATGGAGCGTGGTGGTATCCTCCTCGTCATCCTCGCCGGGGACGGTGCTGGTGAAGCTGGTCAGCTCGTTCATGTCCCAGAATACCTGCCTGAGCAGCTCCTTCTTTGCGTCATCCATGGTGACCACCTCCTGACCGTCAGCTGGGTCGGTGGCGGTTTTTACGGCATATACGGCCAGTACCTCCGTCCACGGTGCCCGGGAGCCGCTCAAACTCAGTTCATCATAGGCGGTTCCTGTTTTGAGCGCCTCCACCCGGTCATTGTATTCCTGGTTGATCTCCCGCACCACTGAGACAACAGTTTGGGTCGTTCCGCTATCCGCTCCGCCGCCTGTCCCGCCGAAAAATATGCCCAGCGGGGAGGCCAAAATGCTGCCAACCATGCAGATCACCAGTACCACTATGAGCGCCACCCAGCCGCCAGCGGCAATGGCGGCGATCAACTCCTGCGTGGCTGCAATGGCCGCTTTTACCGCCGCTATGGTGGCTTTCACTGCGACTTTGGCTGTGGCTGCCGCAGCCTTTGCCGTGGCACGGGCGGTCTGCACGGCCCGCCGCTGGGCTTGCGCGGCGGCCCTCACAGTTTGCTGCGCGGTTTTCGCCGAGCGGGTGATGGCCTGAATTTTCCGCCCGGATGACCCGGCCGCTTTCACCGCCTGACGGGATGAGCGCCACCCAGCCGCCAGCGGCAATGGCGGCGATCAACTCCTGCGTGGCTGCAATGGCCGCTTTTACCGCCGCTATGGTGGCTTTCACTGCGACTTTGGCTGTGGCTGCCGCAGCCTTTGCCGTGGCACGGGCGGTCTGCACGGCCCGCCGCTGGGCTTGCGCGGCGGCCCTCACAGTTTGCTGCGCGGTTTTCGCCGAGCGGGTGATGGCCTGAATTTTCCGCCCGGATGACCCGGCCGCTTTCACCGCCTGACGGGATGTCCGGCCCACAGCCCTTGCTTCCGAGGGGGCTTCTTTAATTCGGCGTGTTCTGTTGGGCAGGGTTTCCCGAACAGCTTTTTTAGCTGTTTTGGGCCTGGCAGATAGCGTGGACGTACTCTGAGGGCGGCCAAAACCGCCGCCATCCCGCTTTCGAGTGGGAGGCACCCCATCCGGCCCGACCTGACGTTCCGTTTTCTGCACTGCCGCCTTTTTCCGCTGCTCCTGGGCAAACTTCTGCCGTCCCTGCTCCATGGATCGGGACGCTTGGTGTACCGCTGGTGAAGTGCTTTGGCGGATGGTACTCTGTTTTCCCTGGCCTTGACCGTTGACCTGGTGGGGCAGGCGGGTATCCCTGGCCTTGACCTGGGGTACAGCCCGCTGGGAGATACGCTCCGAGGGCACAGAACCGTGAACGGCTTCTTTTGTCTTGATCTGTACAGGGGACGGGTTGTCTTGCGGGGCATTCGGCGCTGGCGAGATATCGGGAACGGTACTATCCGTGGTTGGCGCTGACGCATCAGGCCCGTATCCGCTTGTCCCGCTCCGGGATTTCCCCTTCCTGCGCGTTGGCCTGCCAAGCTGACGCACCGCCTGTTGAGCAGCCGCTCGGGCTTTATCCTGGACGCGGTCGGCCTCTGTTTCCTCCCGCTGTCCGCCCTGGGCGGCATCCCGCATCTGGCCGCGCAGTTTTTCCGTTCCGTCCAAAAGGCCGCGCCGAAGGAGCTCCTTCGGCGCGGATTGGATTTTTTCTTTTGCTTTTTTGGAGACCGTGCGTTTTTCTTTGATTTTTGCGATATTACACCACCTTACTTTCTTTTTTCATGGTTTTGTGATACACTGCCGGAAAAGGAGCGTGTCAAAAATGGAGCAAGTTCGCCGATGCGAGTGGGCTGGGAGCGACCCAATCTATATTGACTACCACGACAACGAATGGGGCAGGCCCGTCCACGATGACAATAAGCTGTTTGAAATGCTGATCCTGGAGGGAATGCAGGCAGGGCTGGCGTGGATCGCGGTGCTGAAAAAGCGAGAAGCCTTTCGGGAAGCATTTGATGGCTTCCACCCTAACAAGGTCGCACTGTACGATGAGACCAAAGTCGAGGAACTTCTGTCAGATGCGGGAATCATCCGGCATCGGGGAAAGATTAACGCCGCCATTGGCAATGCAAAAGCGTTTCTGGAGATTCAAAAGGAATATGGCAGTTTTGACCGTTTCTTATGGGACTACGTTGGCGGTACTCCTATCATCAACACGCCGGAGAGTATGGCGGATATACCCGCCTCCACGCCGCTATCCGACCGTATCAGCAAAGACCTGAAAGCCCGCGGTTTCAAGTTCGTGGGTTCTACCATCGTGTACGCTTTCATGCAGGCGGTAGGGATGGTGGATGACCACATGGTCTGGTGTCCCTGCCACACGCACAACCGGGGGAAAGCCTGAAATTTTAGGCTGCCTCCATTTCAGACGGCTTCGTCGTCATCAGCTTATAGAGCCTGGTGTGCTTCGGGAAACTGTTTACAAACGGCACGATGGCGCTGCCGCACTTGATCAGCCCGCGCCCGGAGTCCACGTTGGTAATATAACTCAGCTGATTGTCCGAAATGTTCAGCAGCTGGGCCAGCTCCACCCGGTCGGTGCTGGCCTGGTTGAGCATGACCAGGAACTCACTGTTGGCCAGCATGGCGCGAGCGGTGTGGGACTGGAGAAGGTCCTCGACGTTTTGGGTCAGGCCAGTACAGAGCGCCCCGTATTTTCTCACCCGCTTCCAGAGGGTGAACAGGAAATTGGCGCTGTACTCGTGCTGGAACAGCAGGTAGATCTCGTCAATATAGATCCAGGTGTTCCTGCCCAGCTGTCGGTTGCGGATCACCCGGTTGAACACGCTGTCCAGCACCACCAGCATTCCCACCGGCAGGAGCTGCTTGCCCAGATCCCGGATGTCATAGCACAAAATCCGTGCGTCTGTGTCCACGTTGGTGGGCTTGGCGAAGGTATTGAGGCTGCCCTCGGTGAACAGCTCAATGGCCAGCGCCACGTCCCGGGCCTCCGGCTCCGGCTGGCGGAGCAGTTCGGTATGGAAGTCCTGGAGCGTCGGTGACGCGCCTTTGTACCCGCCCCTGACGTACTCGTGGTAGCACTGGGCGGTGCAGCGGTCGATGATGGATTTTTCCTTGGCGGACAGCTTGCCGGAGCCCACCAGCTGCTCACACAGGGAGAGCAGGAACTCGGACTTCAGCACCACCGGGTTGTCCCCGTCCCCGTAGCCCTGTTCCATGTCCATGGCGTTGATGTGGTTCCTGGAAGTGGCGGAAATGTTGATCACCTCGCCGCCCAGCCCCTCGATGATGGGACTGTACTCGGCCTCTGGGTCCATGACGATAATGTCGTCCCCGGTGGCCAGTGCCACGTTCACGATCTCCTCTTTAGCGGTGAAGGATTTGCCGGAACCGGACACACCCAGCACAAAGCCGTTGCCGTTGAGCAGTTCCTTCCGGTTTGCGATGATGAGGTTTTTGCTGATGGTGTTCTGCCCGTAGTACACGCCGCCCTGATCCCGAATCTCCTGGGCTTTGAAGGGTGTCAACGCCAATCTAAAATTGTAAGAAAACGCCGAAGAAATTTTGTAGTTTTT
>CAMWRX010000038.1 GCA_947176765.1 uncultured bacterium | reverse complement strand
CCGCGCCCCCTGCCCCTCCGCTCCCGGCCGCACGCCCCCCCTCGGCCCCCCCCCCCCCCGCCCACCCCCCTCCCCCCCGGGCGGGCGGCCCCCCCCGAGGGCAGGGTGTACACGGTGATGTGGGCGCGCACCCGGCGGCCCTGTTCGGGCATGGGCTCGCCCTTTCTGGGGGCGGGTTCAAAGAATAAGATCTGGGCGTCCCCCAGCCGGGTCAGCAGCTGCTGGGTGCGGTCGGGCCGGGCCCGCCAGGGGGCGTGGGCCAGACAGAGGATCTGCTTCATGATTTACCTCCGGCTTGCGTAGAATCGGCCAGCAGCTTGGCGGCGGCCTCTTGGTTTGCCCGCTCCAGCCGGATGAGGCGGGCGGTTTTTTCGTCCAGGGCGGTGCGGTCATGACGGCGGGCGGCGGCGTCGTCCACCAGGGAGCAAAGCAGCTCCGGGGTGAGCTGATCCAGCCGGGTGTACAGATCCTGCCCGGCGTCGTCCAGGAAGGAGCTCACCTTGGGATCGTATACCACCCCCACCAGGGGCACCCCGCCGGCGGCGGCGAAGATGAGCGCGTGGAGCCGCATGGACAGCGCCACGTCCATCCGGGCGTACAGCGCGATGGCAAGCTCGGTGGTGGGGCAGGCGGGCAGAAGGTGGGCGGGGGCTTTTTTCAGGAGTGCGGCCACCTTCTGGGCAGCGGCGTCGTCCGGCCTGCCCTCGATGGGGATGAACACGGGGATGAGGCCGTATGCCTCATAGGCGTGATCCACCGCGGCGGCAAAGGAGGGAATTTTGTCCTCAAAGCCCGGCCAGGGCCGGACGGTGACGCCCAGGTATTTTTCCCCGTCCCGGGGGTGGAGGCCGTGCTGCTCCAGCAGGGCGTCCGCTTCCGCCGGGAGGGCGGCGGGCAGGGTGACGGCGGGGTCGGCGGCCAGGATCACCTGGGGGCGGGTGACGCCCAGGGCGCGCAGCTCCTCCCGGGAGGAGCTGTCCCGCAGGGTGATGACGTCCACCGAGCGGTCGATGATCCGTCCGGTCCGGCGGCGGTTGCCGGAATGGATGATGGGGCCGATGCCGCAGCCGTACATCATCACTTTGCACCCGTGCCGCCGGGCGGCGGACAGGGTGAACAGGTAAAACCACAGGGAGCGGTGGCTGGTCACGTCCTGGATCAGGGAGCCGCCCCCGTTGAGGTATAGGACGCTTTTTCGGATCCGGCGCAGGAAAGTGAAGGGGTTAAAGGTATAGCTGGCCCCCACATGGTGGCGGAGCTTGGTCAGCTTTGGCTTGCGGGTCAGGACCCACAGGGGCATATCCGGGTCGATGGCGCGCAGTTCGGCCACCACCGCTTTCAGAATGGCCTCGTCCCCGGCGTTGCCCCGGCCATAGGCCCCGCACACCACCACGCCGTCCCGCTTGCGGCTTTTCCGGGCCTCCCGGCGGAGGATGGAGGCGTATATGTCCAGCTGGGTCTGAACGGTGTTCTCAATGGAGTATTCCGCCCGGCCCTCCTCCAGCAGCTTGTCCCCCAGGCGGTGGCGCAGCGCGGGGTCAGCGGCGAGGTCGGCCAGATAACGGCTCAGGGTCTCGTGATCCCGGGGCTGGAACAGCAGGCCGGTGACATCGTGCCGGATGAGGGAGGGCACGCCGCCCACCTCGGTGGCCACGGTGGGCAGGGCGAACCGCGCCCCCTCGGGCAGGGAGTAGGGGAAGCCCTCAGACAGGGAGGTAAGGGTGTTGATGTCGATGGCGTGATAGAAACTGGCGGTGTCCGACACCCATCCGGCAAAGCACACCGCGTCTTCCACCCCCAGCTCCTGGGCCAGCTTCTTGAGCGCGGGGCCTTCCTCGCCGTCCCCGGCGATGATGAGACGCAGGCGGGGCTGCTCTTTGCGGGCGGCGGCAAAGCCCCGCAGCAGGGTGCCGATGTCTTTCACCGGGTTCAAACGGGCGGCAATGCCCGCGATGACCGCATCGTCCGGCCAGTCAAGCCCCAGGCTGTCCAGATACTCCCTCCGGGTGAGGGGGGAGGTGGGGTTGGAGAAGTCCAGGCCGTTGCGGATGTCAAAGACCTGCTGGGGGTCGTAGCCCCGTTTGATGAGCAGCTCCACCATGGGGCCGGACACGCCGATGTGGTAGGGGATGCGGCGCAGGGCCCAGTTGTTGAGGGTGCCGAAGGTGAGGGCGGACAGGGGACGGCCCATGTAGTCGATCTTGGGGTCGGAGTGGACGGTGGTGACCACGGGCAGGCCGGTGGAGCGCATCAGCAACGCTCCCATCAGGTTGCCCCGGGAGCCGTGGCAGTGGATGATGTCGTAGCCCTCCCGGGCGACCTTCTCCCGCAGGGGCTTCAGCGCGGCCAGGGGATTGCCCCCGGCGATCACGTCTACGCGGATGCCCAGCGCCCGGGCCTCCTGGACGAAGAGCCCGTCGGTGAAACACACCATGTCCGCCTGGATGTGCTTGTTCAGACCTTGCAGCAGGGTGTGGACGTGGGTCTTGGCGCCGCCGGTGTCGCCGCCGCTGATGAGATGGATGACTTTCATATTAGACCTCCCAAAGGGGCTTGCCAGATGGCAAGGAATGGGGTAAAATCACAGAGCATACATATCTATTATACATAGCTTTGACCCACGGGTCAAGGCGAGGAGGGACAACAATGCCGGAAGTCATTCAACAATTCGACGAGCGGGTGCTGGTGTGGATCGCCCAGAACATACGCTGCGCCCTGCTGGACCCGTTCATGAAGCTGTACACCCAGTTGGGCAATACGGGGATGCTGTTCATCGTGCTGGGGCTGCTGATGCTGTTCTTTAAGCCCACCCGGAAGGCCGGGTTCTCGGCGCTGTGCGCCATGCTCATCGGGCTCATCGTGGTGAACTTCACCATCAAGCCGCTGGTGGCGAGGGATAGGCCATGGCTGGTGATTGAAAACTTTGTCAACCTGGTGCCTGAGCACGACCCCAACAGCTTCCCGTCGGGCCACACCAACGCCGCCTTTGCCTTTGCCATCGCGGTCTGTATGTCAGCGCCGAAAAAGTGGATAAAAATCGCGGCGGTGTGCGCCGCTGTGGTGATGGGCCTGTCCCGGCTGTACGTGGGTGTCCACTTCCCCAGCGACGTGCTGGTGGGGGCGGTCATCGGCTCCTTGTGCGGCCTTGCCGGGGCGTGGGTGGTCAGGACCGTATGGGAACGTATCCAGAGCCGCCCGCGGGCCTCGGAATGATCCCCGGGTTTGATGAGACCGGGAGGATAAAGTTTCCCATAAAAAGGGGGCCGGGCAATTGCCCGGCCCCCTTTTTGCGGTTCATTATTTCCCCAGGTACTTGGCGCCGCCCAGCTCAGCGGTGGGATAGTTGGCGAAAATGCCGTCCCGCCACTCGCTGCGGGCCGTATTCGCCAAGCTGTTGCGGGCAGTGCCCATCCAGACAGGCTCGTTCTCGCCCACGTAGTAGATCAGGTGGTAGCCGTAATAGCTGTCGCCCTCCTGGTTGTGCTGGACCATGCCCACGTCGCCGGACTTGCGGGAGCTGTCAAACACCCAGTCGTTGAACTCGGAGACAAAGCGTCCGTCGTAGCTGCGCTCATACAGCCCGCCGTTTGTGTTGGAGCCGACGTCGTCGGACTTCTCGTTGGCCAGCTTGGCAAAGTCGTCCTCAGTCTTGCCGCTGGCCTCCCACGCGGCCTGGATCTCATCCATCTTGGCCTTGGCGGCGGCCCAGGCCTCTTCGGTGGGGGCGACCACATTGCCGTTCTCATCGGTGGTGGTTTCGGCCCGCACCAGGATGTGGCGCACATCCCGGGTGGGCTCGTCCGCCAGGTAGCGGTCATGGAAGGAAACGACGTAGTAACCGCCGTCCACTTCCACCAGATCGCACTCGTCCTTGCCCAGCTTAAGCAGTTGCTCACGGTAGGCGGAGGCGACAGAATTAGTGCCGATCGCTGCGATATGGTCGCCAGAGGAAGTGAGCTCGTATTTCTCCGCCTGAGAGGCAAAGGTGCTCCCGTCCTTAACGGCCTCCAGGGCCTCCTCGGCCTTCTCCTTGGCCTCGGCCTTGGCGTCGTCCTTCAGCTTCTGGATCTCGTCATCGCCCAGAGCGATGCCATCCTCATCCGTGGTCTTCACCTCGGGGGCGGCGAAATAGAGGTAGGAGTACTCAATGGTATCCAGGGAGTCGGCGTTCTCCTTGTAGTAGTTCTCCAGGTCGGCCTGGGCATAGCTGTCGTAGAGCGCGTCATACTTTTCGTCGTTCACCAGATCTGCCATCAGGGCGCGGGTGAGTTCCCGCTCAAACACGCCGGCGCTCATATAAGGGCCGAACATGAGCCGCAGATAGGCGGAGTAACTGACCCCGTTGCTGGAGGCGGCGGACTTCGCGTTGGCAATGGTGGCGGCGACGTCGTCCTTGACCTCAGCCTCGGTGTGGCCGGCGTTCAGCGCCTCCTGCTCCAGGGCATAGGCGAACCGGGCGTTGATCAGGGCCTGCTCTACAAAATAGTCTCGGTAGGTCTGGCCGGTGGTGGGGTCGTAGACCTGCTCGTCGTCGCTCTTGGTGTTGTCGAAGCCCAGGAGGTAGGCGGAGTAGGAGTTGGCAAAAAAGTTGCTGCGGATGTTGTAATAATAGTAGCTCAGCTGGGCGGTGCTGAGGGTCTCGTCGCCCACGGTGGCGGCGGCGGATCGGGCCTGGAAAAAGCCGGTGCGCCAGACCAGCAGCGCGATCACCAGGACCGCGGCCACGGCGCCTACGATGGAGTAGACGATGGTCTTCTGCTTGCGGGCCGCCCGTTCCTGCTGGGCTTTGAGGGCCTTTTGGTCGGGGCCGGCGTTCTGACGCTGCTTTTTCTCTCTGGATGCGCTCATGGTATATCAATCCTCTCAGTGTTCGTGTAGTGATGGCGGGGCCGCGCGTCCGCAAAAGACGAACCCCGCAGGGCGTTACCTGGTATTATAACATGGCGAAACAACGGTTGCAAGGCTAAATTCCTCTGAGAATAAAAATTCACAAATCAGAAAAAGGCGGAAGGGCGTAAAACCCTTCCGCCTGATTTGGGCAGACCCCCGCCGTGGCCGTGCCGCCCCATTAAAAACCTGCACAAAAATGCAGGTGGGTCGCCTCCGCTTGGCTTTACCGCTCCCAACGTCCAGATACCTTCGAAGAGGGCCGGGAGGTCTGCGAACCGCCGCGCGAGTGGGGCGTCCCGTTTAAGAAATGTGGGTTTTAACAGGGCAAGGTCACGTAGTTAGAACCCGGCAGGGGGGTGCTCTATTTTACTCGTCCTCCCCGTCCTCAAACAGCTCTTCCATGAATTTTTCATAGACGGCGTTGAGCTCCTGCTCGTCGTCGATGTCGGCCAGCAGCTGCTCCCCGTCCTGCTCGATGACCTTGAGAAGGATCAGGCCGAAGTCCTCGTCGTCCTCGTCCATGTCGGCGGGGACAAAAGCCATATACTCCTGGCCGTTGTACTCCAGGGTGCCCAGATGTTCCAGTTCAAATTCATTGCCCTCGTCATCGGTGATCGACACGAAATCAGGGCCGTATTCCTCGCTCATGGCGGAATCCTCCTTACCGGCGGCCAAACGGATCCGCCTGCTGTGACTCTATTGTAACGGCTTGCAAAGAAAATTGCAAGAGGGAACATAAAATTTCTACGAAAGCCAGTGACTGGAAGGGCCGAAACCTGTCGTTTTGACCAGGGTGGACAAATCGGTTTGACCGTGGTATAATGCCAATGATTGCCGGACAAAGCACGTCCGCGGTCAGGGGCCGACGGCCCCGAGAGAGAGGGACCCGGCTGTCCCACCGGAGTGGGACGGCGAAATACATCGGAGGGATCTCAATGTCAGATACGAACCAAAACCGCGCCCCGGAGCGCCGGGAGCCGCAGGCTCAGCCCGGCGGCCGGCAGGAGCCCCGTTCCAGGCGCAAACGGCGCCGCCGCCCCATTTGGCTGACCATTATCATCCGTTTCTTCCAGGTGATCGGCACCCTGCTGCTGATCGGCGTCATCACCGGCTGCTTCATGGTCTGCTACGCCGTCGTCTACGTCAAAACGGTGGTCATGCCCCAAACCTACCTGAGGCTGGAAGACTACGTCATGAACGAGAACTCGGTCATCTATTATCAGGATAAGAACACGGGGATGCTGGTGGAACTCCAGACCCTGTCGGGCACGGAGAGCCGGGAACTGGTGACGTACGACCAGCTTCCGGAGGACCTGATCAACGCGTTCATCGCCGTGGAGGACAAGCGTTTCCCCACCCACAACGGGGTGGACTGGCGGCGCACCGCGTCGGGCCTGCTGCGGATGTTCACCGGCGGCAATATCCAGGGCGGCTCCACCATTACCCAGCAGCTCATCAAAAATGTCACTGAGCGCAACGATGTCACCGTCAACCGGAAGATCCTGGAGATCTTCACGGCCCTGGAGCTGGAAAGCAATTATACAAAAAAGGATATTATTACCTTCTATCTCAATTATATCTACCTGGGCAACAGATGCCGGGGCGTCCAGGCCGCGTCCAAGCTCTACTTCGGCAAGGACGTGTGGGATCTGAGCCTGGCCGAGTGCGCCAGCCTGGCGGGCATCACCAACAACCCGTCCCTGTACGCGCCCTACGGCGTGGTGGACGTGGTGCGCTACCAGTGCCAGAACCCGGAGTGCAAGCTGTATTCGCTGAGCAAGGACGATGTGTGCGAGTACTGCGGGGCGGAGCATTCCTATGACAACGGCTCGGTGTGGACCAACCGGGAGTTCAACAAGGCCCGGCAGGAGACCATCCTGAAGCTGATGGCCGACCCGGAGATCTCCCCCGACGGCGCCTATATCACCGAGGCGGAGCGGGACGCGGCCATCGCCCAGCCCCTGGTGTTCAAGCGGGATCTCCAGGCCGTTCCGGATGACGATAACCCCGCCGATACGGATACGAAGAGTTCGTCCGGCGTCTACTCCTGGTATGTGGAGGAGGTCATCAATGAGGCCATCGAGCTGCTCCGGGAGGAGACCAAGATGAGCCGGGAAATGTGCGAGCAGCGGGTGCTCAGCGGCGGCCTGTCCATCATCACGGCCTATGACCCGGAAGCCCAGGAGGCGGTGGACACGGTGTTCAACGACCGCTCCAACCTGGACCAGGTGTCCTCACGCACCGGCCAGCGGCTCATGTCCGCCATCTCGGTGGTGGACAACAGCACCGGCTACGTGGTGGCCCTGGGCAGCACGGCGGAAAAGACGCTGAACCGGGGCTCCATCTGGCCGGTGACCACCACCCGCCAGCCCGGGTCGTCCATCAAGCCCCTGTCCGTCTACGGCCCGGCCATCGAGATGGGGCTCATCACCCCCGCGTCGGTGATCGACGACAATCCCTATCTGCTCAACGGCAACGTCTGGCCCCTCAACGTCTCGGCCAGTTACCGCGGCCTGACCACGGTACAGTACGCGGTGACGGTGTCGCTGAACACTGTGGCCCTGCGGGTGGTGGAGATGGTCACCCCCCAGGCGTCCTACGACTTCATGGTCAACAAATTCGGCTTCACCTCCCTGGAGCCCTATTATGTGAGGGCCAACGGCCAGGTCGTGTCGGACATCGACCGCAGCCCGCTGTCCATGGGCGGCCTGACCTGGGGTGTGTCCACCTTTGAAATGGCGGCGGCCTACGCCACCTTCCCCCGGAACGGCGAGTTCACCAAGGCCGTCACCGTGTTGGAGATCAGGGACGCCAACGGCAACACCCTTGTGGACAACAGGCCAAAGTCCGAGTTTATCATCAAGCCGGAGACGGCCTATTATATCAACTCCATGCTCACCAATGTGGTCACCTCCGGCACCGGCACCGGGGCCCGGATCGCCGGCCAGACTGTGGCGGGCAAGACGGGTACCACCAACGACACGTATGATTACTGGTTCTGCGGCTACACCAACTACTACACCGCCGCTGTCTGGACGGGCTATCCCACAGGCGAGGTCATCAATTACAATCATTTTAATCCTGGAGTGCCCCTATGGCAGAAGGTGATGACCATCCTCCACGAGGACAAGGAAAACGCGGCCTTTGATGTGCCCGGCACGCTGAACACCTACTCCATCTGTCTCGACTGCGGCATGCGGGCCACCCCCGACTGCGGGCTGGACGTCCGGGGCAACCGGGCCCAGACCTTCCGCCTGTTCGCCGCCGACGCGCCCGCCGGCTTCTGCGAGTGCCACAAGCCGGTGAAGGTGTGCGTGGACAGCCCCATCCTTAAGAGCAACGGCGAGCCATCCGGGCGCTATTACCTGGCCAGTGAGTTCTGCCCGGAGGAGAGCGTCAGGACGGTCACCATGGTGGACTATGAGCGGGAGCTGGCCAAGCCCGGCCTGGGGATCGGGGACGCCGATGCCCTGCTGAGCTGGTACGAGCTTCTCCCGGAGGAGCTCCGGTACTGCCATGTGCACACCACGGTCGAACCGATCGATCCTCCGGAGCCCCCCGTGTGGACTGAGCCGGGGACGTCCGAGGAGCCAACCTGGCCCCCGGTGGAGTCCTACGAGCCCTTTATCCCGCCCATCTGGGAGCCTACCCCCACGCCCACGATAGAGCCGTGGGAGCCCGGTGTGAATCCCGCCGTGCCGCCCGATGACCCCTATGTTCCGGTGGACGATTGGGGGAGTTTCCCATAGGGATCGGGAACCAGATCGATCAGCAGCAAACCGCCCGGCGGCTTTTCCGCCGGGCGGTCTTTCGCGTTCCGCGGGGGCTGTATTGCTTCATTCCGCTAAAGAAACGGGTGCGGGGCAAAAAAGGTTTGGTGAAAAAGCAGGGACGATGGCGATTGCCAACGGCTCAAAGATGTGATATATTCTTAAGAAGTTCAAAATGAGTGATTTTTTTCAGTGAGAGGGCCCAAATGACCGGGCTGCGGACAGGGCCCCAAGGAAGGAATGACTGCGCAATGGTAAATGTGGCAATATTAGGCTTCGGCACCGTGGGCTCCGGCGTGGCCGAGGTACTCACCGGGCATGAGAGCAGCATCGAGCGCAAGGCGGACGGATTGATCCGGCTGAAATATATCCTGGACGTACGGGACTTCCCCGACAGCCCCTTCGCGGATCGGTTTGTGAAGGACTTCGCCGTCATCGAGAACGACCCCGAGGTGGACATCGTGGTGGAGACCATCGGCGGGGCCAAGGTGGCGCTGGACTTCACCCGCCGGGCCCTGGAGGCGGGCAAGAGCGTGGTTACCTCCAACAAGGAGCTGGTGGCCACCTGCGGGTACGAGCTGACCCAGCTTGCCAAGGAGAAGGGCGTGTGCTACCTGTTCGAGGCCAGCGTGGGCGGTGGCATCCCCATTATTAGACCCCTGTCCCAGTGCCTGGCCGCCAATGAGATTCTGGAGATCTACGGCATCCTGAACGGCACCACCAATTATATCCTCACCCGGATGATCCGGGCGGGGCTGACCTTTGACGCGGCTTTGAGGGAGGCCCAGGACAACGGCTACGCGGAGCGCGACCCCTCCGCCGACGTGGAGGGCCACGACGCCTGCCGGAAGATCTGTATTCTGGCGGACATCGCCTTCGGGCGGCACATCAGCCCCGACCAGGTGCCCACAGAGGGGATTACCGGGGTGACCCTGGCCGACGTGGACTACGCCGAGAGCGCGGGCAAGAAGATCAAGCTGCTGGGCAGGGCGATTCACGGGGAGGACGGCAGGGTGTGCGCCTATGTGGCCCCCCATCTGGTGGATCAGTCCGACCCGCTGGCCGGGGTGGAGGACGTATTCAACGCCATCTCCGTCCGGGGCGACGCCATCGGCGACGTGATGTTCTACGGCCGGGGCGCGGGCAAGCTGCCCACCGCTTCCGCTGTGGTGGCGGACGTGATCGACGTGGCCAGGAACATGGGCCACCGCAAGGCGCTGAGCTGGGAGCCGGGCGGCGAGGACGCCGCCTGCGGCACCGGGGAACTGAAGAGCCGCTGGTACGTGCGGGCCGCCGTTTCCGCTGACACCCTGCGCGCGGCCCTGCCGGGGTGCAAGCTGCTGGCCCGCCGGGAGAGCGGCGGTAGCGAGTCCGCCTGCGTCACCGAGGGCGAGCTGACCCAGTCCCAGTTGGAGGAGAGGCTGGCGGGGCTGGAGGTTGCCAATGCCCTTCGGGTGTTGGACTGATTTTACCTTCCAGCATAAAATGGAGCATCGAGAGAAATCTCCATGAGAGGATGAAACAATTATGGCATTGATCGTGCAGAAATTCGGCGGGTCCTCTGTGGCGGACGCGGAAAAGATCCGCAACGTGGCCCGCATCATTACCGATACTTATAAACAGGGCAACCGGGTGGTGGCGGTGCTGTCCGCCCAGGGGGACACCACCGACGACCTGATTGAGAAGGCGGCGGAGATCAACCCCAACGCCTCCAAGCGGGAGCTGGATATGCTGCTGTCCACCGGCGAGCAGATCTCCTGCGCCCTGTGCGCCATGGCCATCGAGGGCATGGGCTTCCCGGTGGTATCCCTCACCGGGTGGCAGGCGGGTTTCCGAACCAATTCCGGCTACGGAAACGCCCGCATCAAGCGGGTGCAGGCCGAGCGCATCCGGGCGGAGCTGGACAAGCGGCGCATCGTCATCGTCACCGGTTTCCAGGGGCTGAACAGGTTTGACGACATCACCACCCTGGGCCGGGGCGGCTCGGACACGTCGGCGGTGGCCATCGCCGCGTCGCT
Organism: uncultured bacterium; assembly: GCA_947176765.1. Lineage (GTDB taxonomy): Bacteria > Bacillota > Clostridia > Oscillospirales > Oscillospiraceae > Enterenecus. The sequence continues at coordinate 16,024 of CAMWRX010000038.1, read as the reverse complement.
GGGCGCCGACCTGTGCCAGATTTTCACCGACGTGGACGGCGTATATACCGCCGACCCCCGCCTGGTGCCCACCGCCCACAAACTGGACGAGATCACCTATGATGAGATGCTGGAGCTGGCGACTTTGGGCGCCCAGGTGCTCCACAACCGCTCGGTGGAAATGGCCAAGCGGTACGGCGTGAACCTGGAGGTGCTGTCCAGCTTCTCCGGCAAGCCCGGTACGAAAGTGAAGGAGGTCGTCAAGACTATGGAAAAATCCCACATCAGCGGCGTCGCCAAGGATAAGAACATCGCCCGTCTGGCCCTGGTTGGCCTGGAGAACACCCCGGGCATCGCCTATAAGATTTTCTCTCTGCTAGCCAAAAACAACGTGAACGTGGACATCATCCTCCAGTCCATCGGCCGCAGCGACACCAAGGACATCAGCTTCACCGTGGCCAAGGGCGACATGGAGCTGGCCCAGAGGCTGCTGGAGGAGAACCGGGAGCGCATCCACTTCGACCACATCGATGTGTCGGACAATATCGCCAAGGTGTCCATTGTGGGCGCGGGCATGGTGAACAACCCCGGCGTGGCCGCCGCCATGTTTGAGGCCCTGTTCAGCGCGGGCATCAACATCAATATGATCTCCACCAGCGAGATCAAGGTCTCTGTGCTGGTGCATATCAGCGAGGCGGACCGGGCGGTGCAGGTTATCCACGACCGGTTTTACGACGAGTTCAACGGCGCGCAGTAAGCGGGCATCATAAAAGGACAGACCGGGCGGAGCGGCCCGGTCTGTCCTTTTTGTAGTTGGGACGTGCGCAAATAGGCTGTGAAAGCGGGATCCTATTTCTCCTGCTGGCACTGGGCTTTCCCGTCGGCCCAAATCACTTGGTTCCGGCCAAACCGCTTGGCGTCGTACAGCATGGCGTCCGCGATTTTCAGATACGTATCATAGGAGGTGCCAGGCTGGGGCACCACGGTGATCCCACCGATGCTGACGGTGACCCACGGGGAGACAGAGGGGTTGTGGGGGATGTGGAGATCCTCCACCGCCTGCCGGATGGTTCTCAGGTGCGCGAAGGCGTTTTCCGCCTCGTCGCCCATGAGGAAGGCCACAAATTCCTCCCCGCCGTAGCGGGCGAAAAAGTCGGTGGGGCGCCGCAGGCGGGACGCCGCCGCCTGCGCCACGCTGACGATGACCTTGTCCCCGGCGGGGTGGCCGAAGGTGTCGTTGTACACCTTGAATTTGTCGATGTCAAGCATGCAGACAGAAAACGGGATCTGCAGACGGATGGCCTCCTGCCATTTGACCCGGCTGTAGTGGTCGTGCCGCCGCCGGTTGTATACCCCGGTGAGCTGATCGGTCATGGACTGGAACTCCACCTGTTTACGGTACTGATATAGCTTGACGTGGGTATGTACCCGGGCCTTGACGATCAGCGGGTGGAAGGGCTTGGTGATGTAGTCCACCGCGCCCAGCGTGAGCCCCTTCTGCTCATTCTCAATCTCCGCCAGGCTGGTGATCAGGATGACCGGGATCTGCTGGGTGATGACATCCTCCTGCAGCTTTTTCAGAAGCGTGAAGCCGTCCATGTCCGGCATGACCACATCCAGCAGGATCAGGGAAAAATCCCCGCTGCTGGCGGCGTGAAAGCCGTCCTCCGCCGTATGAACCGTGGTGACCGCGTATTCGTCATCTAAAATGTTCCGCAGCTGTGCGGCCTGCACAGGGCTGTCATCAATAATCAATACGTTTTCCATATTCCTCCATGTTCCGCGCGCAGAAAACCGCGCCAAAGGTCGAAAGGACATTCCTGCCATTTCCGGCCAATACTGTTAAATTTAGATATAGTATACGAGATTCAGCCGGGGATTTCAAGTGCTATTTACCAGACGGCGCGGAACTTTGGCTGGTAAGGCTTCCCCGGACATCGGAACGGAGATCTGTGATAATTGTGGCACTTCACGGTTGCAATGCGGCGTGTATAGTGATAAAATAGACTATCTATGATCTGATACAAACGGGTAAGCAGAGAATGGTTCCGCGACAGCGGATGCCAAGATAATGAGGTGCGGTCATTGTATTTAAAAGCGCTTGAAATCCAGGGCTTCAAGTCCTTCCCCGACAAGACGGTGCTGGCCTTCGGCTCCGACATCACGGCGGTGGTGGGGCCCAACGGCTCGGGTAAGTCCAACATCTCCGACGCCATCCGCTGGGTGATGGGGGAGCAGTCCACCCGCGCCCTCCGGGGGGCGAAGATGGAGGACGTCATCTTCAACGGCACGGAAAAGCGCAAGGGCCTGGGCTTTGCCGAGGTCACCCTGGTGCTGGACAACACCGAGCGCATTTTCCCCATGGAGGAGACGGAGGTGGCGGTGACCCGGCGGTACTACCGCTCCGGGGAGAGCGAGTACTACATCAACCGCCGGGCCTGCCGTCTGAAGGACATCAACGAGCTGTTCATGGACACCGGCCTGGGCCGGGAGGGCTACTCCATCATCGGCCAGGGCCGCATCGACGAGATTTTGTCCGTCAAGAGTTCTGACCGGCGGGAGGTCTTTGAGGAGGCGGCGGGCATCTCCCGCTTCCGCCACCGCAAGGAGGAGGCGGAGCGCAAGCTGGAGCGCACCGACGAGAACCTGGTGCGCATCAACGACAAGATCGACGAGCTGGAGCTCCAGGTGGAGCCCCTGCGGGTGCAGGCGGAAAAGACGAAAAAATACCTGGTACTCCGAGATGAGCTGAAGGGCTTGGAGATCTCCGTCTGGCTGGAACAGCTGGAGCGTATCCGGGCCAGCAGCGTGAAGCTGCGCTCAGACCTGGACGGGGCCGTCCGCCAGCGGGACGATGCCCATGCCGAGGTGGAGCGGCTGTACGCCGAGAGCGGGCAGATTGCCGAGCAGATGCGGGACAAGGACATCCAGGCCGAGGAGCTTCGCGGGAAGCAGTCCGGCATGGACGAGCAGGTGCACTCCTGCGAGAACGCCATCGCCCTGCTGAAAAACGACATCAAGAACAACAGCGAAAATGCCCAGCGCATCCGCCAGGAGCTGGAGCAGCAGGAGGGCCGGGCGGGCTCCATCGCCGCCCAGATCGAAGAGCGGAAGGGCCGCCTGGACGAGATCGAGCGGGACATGGCCGCCTGCCAGGAGCGGATCGACGCCCTGGCCCGGAGCACCCGGGAGGTGCTGGGTTCGGCGGGCAGCCTCAACGATGAGCTGGAGCGTCTCCAGGAGCGGGAGCGGCTGGAGACTGCCTCCGCCGGGGAGGCCAAGGAGCTGCTGTCCGCCCTGGCTGCCGCCGCCCAGGAGCTGTATGACCGGGAGGAAAAGCTGAGCCAGGAACTCCAGGAGCAGGAGGACAAGGCGTCCCAGGCCCGGGAGGCTTTGGATGGCACCAGGAAAGAGCTGGAAAAGGTCACCGAGGACCGGGACGCGGCGCGGAACGTCATCAGCGGCTATCAGATGCGGCTCCAGTCTCGCCAGCGCAAGCTGGATCAGGCCCAGGAGAAGCACCGCCGCCTGCAAATGGATGAGAACAACCTCAATTCCCGGATTAAAATGCTGTCCGAGATGGAAAAGCTGTATGAGGGCTACTCCAAAGCCGTCAAGCTGGTGATGAACGAGGCGGAGCGCAGCGGCCTGCGGGGTATTCGCGGCCCGGTGGCGGGCCTGCTCCACGTGCCCGACCAGTACGCGGTGGCCATCGAGATCGCCCTGGGCGGCGCCATGCAGAACCTGGTGGTGGAGCGGGACGAGGACGGCAAAAACGCCATCAACTACCTGAAACGCCGGGACGGCGGCCGCGCCACCTTCCTGCCCATGAACACCATCCGCCCCGCCGACTTCCGGGACAAGGGGGTGGAGCGGGAGGACGGCTTCGTGGGCATGGGCGACGCGCTGATCTCCTTTGATCCGGAATACGCCAATATTTTCTCCAATCTGCTGGGCCGGGTGGTCATCGCCCAGGATATGGATAAGGCCATGGCTATGGCCCGCAAGTTCGGCCACCGGTTCCGAATTGTCACCCTGGACGGACAAGTATTGAATGCCGGCGGCTCCATGACCGGCGGCTCGGTGTCCCGCTCAGCGGGCATTTTGTCCCGGGCCAACGAGCTGGAGCGCTTGAATAAGCAAAAAGACGGCCTGGCCGCCGATTTGAAAACCGCCTCTGACGAGCTGGCCAAGACCCAGCGGGAGGTCACCGCCGCCCAGTACGAGCTGGACGCCGCCACGGCGCAGCTGCGTGAGGCGGAGGACGCGGTGCTGAAATACACCGAGCGGGCGGACAGCGCCGCCGCCCAGTTGGCGGACATCGAGCTGCGCCGCCAGGCGCTGGCCGGGGAGCGGGGGCAGGTTCGCCGCCGCATGGAGGAGAACACCCAGAACACTGCCCAGGCCAAGGCCCGGATCGAGGAATTGGAGGGCTCCGCTGCCGCTCTGCGGGCGGAGGGCGAGGCCAAGGCCCAGGGCCGCACCGCCCTGCAGGACAAGGTGGCCCAGCTCAACGAGGAGTCCGCCCAGCACAGCGCCCGCATGGCGGGGCTGGAGGGCGAGCAGTCCGCCCTGCGCCAGAGCATCGACGAATTGGAGCGCCTGCGGGACGACCTGAGCGGCGACACCGCCAGCCGCACCGCTATGATCGGCGAGTTCGAGCAGCAAAACGACTACCTGATGCGGCGCATCCGCGAAGAGGAGGAGCGGTTGCAAACGCTGAAAGCTGCCAGCCAGGAGGGCTCCGCCGCCATCCGCCGGCTCAACGACGAAAAGCTGGCCCTGGAGGGCAGGCGCAACCAGGCCGACCGCCAGGCCAGGGACAAGAACAACGAGCTGCTTGCCATGGAGCGGGAGGTGTCGGTGCTGGAGCAGAAGTCCGCCGCCGCCGCCATGGAGGAGAGCCAGATCCTGGACAAGCTATGGGAGAGCTACCAGCTGTCCCACGAGGCGGCCCGGGCCCAGCGGGTGGAGCTGGAATCCGTCCAGAAGGCCCAGCGGCGCATCGGGGAGCTGAAGCGCTCCATCTCCGCCCTGGGCAGCATCAACCCGGACGCGGTGGAGGAGTTCGCCCGCGTCAATGAGCGGTACACCTATTTCACCGGCCAGCGGGACGATGTGGCCCGCGCGAAAAAGGAATTGGAGGACATCATCGCTCAGATTACCAGCGAGATGACGGGCATCTTTAAAGAACAGTTTGCCCTCATCGACCAGGAGTTCCGCCGCGCGTTCACCGACCTGTTCGGCGGCGGCAAGGCGGAGCTGCTGCTGGATGACCCGGAGGATGTGCTCAACTGCGGCATCGAGATCAAGGCCCAGCCGCCGGGAAAGACCATCCAGCACATGAGCTCCCTGTCCGGCGGCGAGCGGGCCCTCATCGCCATCGCGCTGTACTTTGCCATCTTGAAGGTGCGGCCCACTCCGTTCTGTGTCATGGATGAGATCGAGGCGGCGCTGGACGAGTCCAACGTGGTGCGCTACGCCCGGTATATGCGCCGCATGAGCGATAAGACCCAGTTCATCGTCATCACCCACCGGCGGGGGACCATGGAGGAGGCCGACGTGCTCTACGGCGTTACCATGCAAGAAAAGGGCGTGTCCAGAATGCTTACGATCAATTTAAATGATGTGGAAAAAGAATTGAACATCAAATAGTGGAGGACATATGGGGGACATGGACAAACGCTGCGGAAACTGCCGCAGCAAAATGGAATACGTCAAAACGGAAAAAATGCAATTGGGTCAGACCAGCTTCCTCTGGGGAGACTGGCCCAACTTGCTGGCCGGGGCGCTGAACGTGGAGATATGGAGCTGTCCCAACTGCCGCAAGCTGGACTTTTACTGGAGCGGCCCATCCGAGGAGGATTTTGAGTACCGGGAAGGCGAGGACCATATGGCGCAGACCACCTGCCCTGCCTGCGGCCATGTCCACGACCTGGATGACCCGAAATGTCCCCTCTGTGGGGCAAAGAACCCAAATATCTGAAAAGGAAGTTAAATTATGGGCTTTTTTGACAAGGTGAAGAAAATCGGCATTTTCAACGGCTTTTCCGAGCTGACCGACGACTTCTACGAGGAGCTGGAGGAGTCCCTGGTCATGGCCGACCTGGGGGCGGAGACTACCATGGAGGCGGTGGACGAGCTGCGGGAGCGGTGTAAGGCCCGGGGCGTGAAGGACACTGAGGGCGCCCGGGAGTGTATGCGGGAGATTTTGGCGGAGTACCTGGATCTGGGCGGGGCCTACGTGGACATGAGCGGCAAGCCGGCGGTGATCCTGTTTATCGGCGTCAACGGGGTGGGCAAGACCACGTCTATCGGCAAGCTTGCCGCCCACTGGAAGAGCGTGGGCCGCCGTGTGGTGCTGTGCGCTGGGGACACCTTCCGCGCCGCTGCCGCCGAGCAGCTCACCATCTGGGCGGACCGGGCCGGGGTGGACATCGTCAAGCAGCACGAGGGGGCGGATCCCGCCGCCGTGGTGTACGACGCGCTGTCCGCTGCCAAGGCCCGTAAGGCGGACGTGGTGCTGGTGGATACCGCTGGGCGGCTGCAAAACAAGGCCAACCTGATGAACGAGCTGAACAAGATCTCCCGGGTCATTGATCGGGAGTGCCCCGACTCCAGCCGGGAGACCCTGCTGGTGCTGGATGCCACCACCGGGCAGAACGGCCTGATCCAGGCCAAGGAGTTCTCCAAGACGGCGGGGGTCACCGGCATCGTGCTCACCAAGCTGGACGGCACCGCCAAGGGCGGCATCGTCATCGCCATCGCCAAGGAGCTGGGCGTGCCGGTGAAGTTCGCCGGGGTGGGCGAGGGCGTGGACGACCTCCAGCCCTTCGACGCCACCTCTTTTGTGGAGGCCCTGATCTGACAATATTTACACCCAGGTCACGAATTTTTGGGTTGGCTGTTGTATGATAAAAAGATAGAATTGGAGGCGCGTCAGGATGAAACTGGTGCTGGCCAGCAAGAACCCGAAAAAACTGAAGGAAATGAACGAAATCCTGTCCGGCATGGGGGTGGAGGTATGCCTCCAGGCAGAGGTGGGTATTGACGTGGACGTGGAGGAGACGGGGGCCACCTTCGAGGAGAACTCGCGGCTTAAGGCCCAGGCCGTCATGGAGGCGTCCGGCCTGCCCGCCATCGCCGACGACTCGGGCCTGTGTGTGGACGCGCTGAACGGGGCTCCCGGCGTGTACTCCGCCCGGTACGGCGGCGAGGGGCTGAACGACGCGGGACGCTACCGCCTGCTGCTGTCCAGTATGCCCATGGGGCAGGCGCGGACGGCTAAGTTCGTGTCCGTCATCACCTGCTGTTTCCCCAACGGGGATGTGCTCACCGCCCGTGGGGAGTGCCCCGGCACCATTGCCTTCGCCCCCATGGGTGAGGGTGGCTTCGGGTACGACCCGGTGTTCTTCCTGCCCAAGCTGAAAAAGACCTTTGCCCAGCTCAGCGCCGAGGAGAAGAACGCCATCTCCCACCGGGGGAGGGCGCTGGAGGCGTTCCAGGCCAAGCTGGAGGAGTATTTGAAATAAAAGGAGTATTTTAAGTGGATTTGACAAGCAAACAGCGGGCCCAGCTTCGTTCTTTGGCCAACGATCTGGACACCATTGTCCACATCGGCAAGGACGGCATCGGCCCCAACCTGACAAAACAGGCGGACGACGCTCTGGAGGCCCGGGAGCTCATCAAGGGCAAGGTGCTGGAGAACAGCCCTCTGTCCCCCCGGGAGGGGGCTGAGGAGCTGGCCCAGGCCACCCGGAGCCAAGTGGTGCAGGTGATCGGGACGAAGTTTGTGCTGTACCGGGAGACCCACAGCAAGCCCAAAGACAAGCGCATTCGATTGGTTAAATAATCACCTGCACCACATCGCCGCAAGTGCGGCGTACAAGTGTTTTGCGAAGCAAAACCTTGAAATCGGTGGAATTCATTTCCACCGATTTGAGTGAAATCCGGGGTCCCCATGGGGCCTGACCCATGGGGTGTGCAGGTGATTGGGACTAAGTTCGTGCTGTATAGGGAGACCCACAGCAAGCCCAAAGACAAGCGCATCAAGCTGATAAAATAGGCAGACCCGAAACGATTTAGAGAGGGTGGTTGGCGTTGAAAATCGGCATCTACGGCGGCAGTTTTAATCCTCCCCATCTGGGGCATCTGGCGGCTGCTAAGGCAGCGGTAGCTGCACTAGGCTTGGACAAGCTGGTGTTTGTCCCGGCGGGGATTCCGCCTCACAAGGATCTGGCCCCAGGCAGCCCCACGTCCGAGCAGCGGCTGGAGATGACGCGCATTGCCGCCGACCAACTGCTTATGCCCGACATCACCGAGGTGTGGGACGCGGAGATCCGCCGGGAGGGCAAGAGCTACACCGCCGACACGCTGGCCCTGGCGGCGGAGCGCTGGCCGGGGGCGGAGCTGTGGCTGCTCATGGGGACGGATATGTTCCTTACCCTCCACCGATGGCACGAGCCGGAGAAGATTCTGGCCCTGGCGGGTGTATGCGCTTTTGGCCGCACAGAGCAGGACGGCGAAGAGGTATTCGCCCCCCAGCGGGAGCTCCTCAGCCGCGCCTACAGCGCCAAAATGACCACCATCACAGTCCCCGGCCTGGTGGATATTTCATCCACCCGTCTGCGGGAGCTGCTTCCACAAGGGGGAGGCCGGGAATTTTTGCCTCAGGCGGTGTATGGTTACGTTTTGCGGGAAAAACTATATGGAACCAACGCCGATCTCAAACACCTGAACCTGGAGGATCTTCGGTGCGTGTCTTACTCCATGGTGTTTGCCAAGCGGCTGGCCCACATCAGGGGCTGCGAGGAGGAGGCCGCAAGGCTGGCGGGCCGCTGGGGCGCGGACGAGGAGCGGATGCGCCGCGCCGCCATCCTCCACGACTGCACCAAGTACCTCACCCTCCAGGAGCATTTGGACATCTGCGGCCAATACGGCATCGAGCTGTGTTCCTTGGAGCGGGTCACTGACAAGCTGCTCCACGCCAAGAGCGGCGCGGCCCTGGCCAGGCACGTCTTCGGTGTGGACGACGGCATCTATAACGCCATCCTCTACCACACCACCGCCCGGGGCGGCATGAGCCTGGAGGAGAAGCTGCTGTACATCGCCGACTACATGGAGCCCTGCCGGGACTTCCCCGAGGTGGGGGAGCTGCGGCGGCTGGCGTATACTGATTTAGACGCCGCGGTGGGCATGGGCGCGTCGCTGTCCATGCAGGAGATGGTTCAGCGGGACAAGGAGCTCCACCACGATACGCTGGCAGCCTATGAACTCTATGGGAAAGGGAATCAAGCATGAGCGACCACCCCAAAAGATACAACGATGCGGCGCCGGATCGGGCACGGCCGGGAAAGCGCCTGGAGAAGAAGATGAAACCGGCGCTGACCCCGGAGCAGGCCCAGAAAAGAAAAGAGAAGCGCATTATGATCGTCATGATCGTGCTGGCGGTCATCATGGTCATCGCGGCGGCGCTGGTTCTGCTGTACAACCGCTGGGTGAAGCGGCCCGACCTGCCCGGCCCTGGCCCGCAGAGCTCCGATACCGACCTGCCGCCGGACGCCACCCCTGAGCCCACCCTGGATATCGATGCCATTGAGCCAAAGGTGGGCGGCGAGCGCAAGAGCGACGCCATCTATACCATTCTCATCTTCGGTACGGACACCACCTCCGGCCTGACGGACACCATGATGGTGGCCACCTATGATGTGACCAATCAGAGGGCCGCCGTCATGTCCCTGCCCCGGGACACCCTCATCAACTCCAGCGCCCGGCCCGGTATCGACGCGAAAAAGCTCAACGCGGTGTACAAGGTCTACGGGAATGGAGAGACGGGGGCGGAGGCGTTGAAAAACGAGGTTGCTGAGCTGGTGGGCTTTACCCCCGACTACTATGTGCAGGTGGACTGGGAGCTGGTGGGGGAGATGGTGGACGCCATCGGCGGCGTCTGGTTCGACAACCCCTACCACATGGAGTACTATGATCCCTTCCAGGATCTGGTGATCTATCAGGAGCAGGGTTACCGCAAGCTGAGTGGGATTGACGCGATGGAGATCGTCCGCTGGCGGCACAACGGCAATGATGAAAATGGCAATCGCATTCCAACCGGCGGAAATTGGAGCGAGAGCGACCTGGATCGCTTGAACCTCCAGCATACGTTTTTGAAGGCGGTGCTGGATCAGACCCTCCAGATCAAGAACATTACGAGGATCGGCCAGCTCATCAAGCTGTTCAACAGCCGGGTGAAGAGCGACCTGTCGGTGGAAAATATGCTCTGGTTCGCCCAGGAGGCTGTGCTGGGCGGGTTGAAGGTGAGCGATGTGGAGTTCCTTACCATGCCCACCGCTCTGGGCGCCTATGGTGGGAGGAGTTTCGTCTACCCCGTCCAGAGCCGGCTGCTGGAAATGACGAATGAATACCTGAACCCCTACAAGGAGCAGGTCACCATCAAGCAGCTTGACCTGATGAGCCCTACCGGTGACGGCGGACTGCGTTCCAGCACCGGGCGGCTGGCCGCCCCGGAGCTGGCCTATCCGCCGGTGGTGGAGACCGACGAGCCCATCGAGAGCGACCCCATAGAAAGTGACCCGCTGGAGAGCGACCCGATGGTCAGCGACCCGGTGGAGAGCGATCCTGTGGACAGCCCGCCCCCGGCCAGCGCCCCCGCAGAGCCGGATCCTTTTGCCACCGAGGCGGGGGGAGACGTATTCGACTGGGGCGACACGACGGATTAAACGGAAAAGGAGAATAATCATATGCTGAACGAGAAGGAAATGGTGTCCATTGCCGTCAAGGCGCTGGACAATAAGCAGGGAAAAGACATTAAGGTGCTGCGCACCGCCGACCAGACCACCCTGGCGGACTACTTCATCATCTGCAACGGCACCTCCAACACCCAGGTGCGGGCCCTGGCCGACGCGGTGGAGGAGGCCATGTCCAAGGCAGGGGAGGAGCCCCACCACATCGAGGGCCACCGGGGAAACCAGTGGACGCTGATGGACTATTCCGCCGTGGTGATCCACATTTTCACCGAGGAGGGCCGGGAATTCTACGGCCTGGAGCGGCTGTGGTCGGACGCGGAAGCGGTGGATATTGCTGAATTTCTGACAGCGGAAGCTGAGTAAAGGTTGTGAACATGATGGAAAATGAGAACAAGAAAGTAATGCTCTCCGGTATCCAGCCCAGCGGTGACCTGCACCTGGGAAACTATCTTGGGGCCATCAAACATTGGGGCGCGCGGGCGGACGAGTTTGACTGTTATTACTTCATGGCGGATCTCCACACGATCACTGTGCGCCAGGATCCTGCCCAACTGCGCCGCAGGGTGCTCACCCAGCTGGCCCAGTACATCGCCTGCGGCCTGGATCCGGAAAAGAATACACTGTTCATCCAGTCCCACGTCCCCGCCCATGCCCAGCTGGCCTGGGTGCTGGACTGCTACACCATGTTTGGCGAGCTGTCCCGCATGACCCAGTTCAAGGATAAGGCCGCCAAGCATAAGGACAACATCAACGCGGGTCTTTTTACCTATCCCTCCCTCATGGCGGCGGATATCTTGCTCTATCAGCCAGACTATGTCCCCGTAGGCGAGGATCAGAAGCAGCACGTGGAGATCTGCCGGGATATCGCCAACCGCTTCAACGGCATATACGGCGACGTGTTCAAGATGCCAGAACCCTACATTCCCAAGGTGGGCGCCCGCATCATGAGCCTCAGTACTCCGGACAGCAAGATGTCTAAATCCCAGCCCGAGGGCTGTGTGTTCCTCATGGACAGGCCGGAGGATGTTGCCCGCAAGTTTAAGCGGGCGGTCACCGACAGCGATACCGAACGCTGCGTCCGCTATGACCGGGAGAACAAGCCGGGTGTGGCCAACCTGATGGCTATTTATTCCGCCGTTACCGGGAAAAGCTATGAGGACATCGAGGCGGAGTTCGAGGGGCAGGGCTACGGCAAGTTCAAGCCCGCCGTGGGCGAGGCCGTGGTAGAGACCCTGCGCCCCATCCGGGAGGAGACGGAGCGGCTGCTGGCCGACAAGGCGTACCTGGAGGGCGTCTACCGCGCCGGAGCGGAGCGGGCCGCCTATGTGGCGGAAAAGACCCTGCGCAAAGTTTACAAAAAGGTGGGCTTCCTGCCCCGATAAGAGAAAACGCGCTGCGCGCGGGGAACGGCGGGCTAAACCGACGCTGGCCGATCCCAAAGGAGCGAAATTCAGTTGAACAATTTTAGAACCATCCTGGCGTCTCAGGACATTTGGTACGTATTGCTGGCGCTGGTGCTGGCGGGCATGGTGTCCTTCGCGTCCACGCCGCTGGTGAAGGCGCTGTCGGTGAAGATGGGCGCGGTAGACGTGCCCAAGGACGGCCGGCGGATGCACGACCATCCCATACCCCGCATGGGGGGCCTGGCCATCTTTTTTGGATTTGTGGTGTCCATGCTGCTGTTTGTCCCCCTGGATATGGAGAAGAAGGGGATGCTGCTGGGGGCAGTGATTATCGTGGTGCTGGGCGTTTTGGACGACAAGTACGCCCTGCCCGCCAAGCCCAAATTTCTGGTGCAGATCATCGCCGCCCTTATTGCCGTGCTGGCGGGCAACCGCATCGAGGTGCTGTCCAACCCCAATATTTTCAGCAGCAACCCGGTGTGGCAGCTGGGCTGGCTGGCCTACCCGGTCACGGTGATCTGGATTGTGGCCATCACCAACGCGGTCAACCTCATCGACGGGCTGGACGGGCTGGCCTGCGGCGTGTCCACCATCAGCGCGGCCACCATGATGGTGATCGCCTTGCTGGTCAGCGTCAGCGAGCTGGGCGAGTTGGACGTGGCGGTGATGATGGCGGCGCTGGTGGGGGCGTGTATTGGCTTCCTGCCCTACAACTTCAACCCGGCCAAGATTTTTATGGGAGACACCGGCGCTACATTTTTAGGGTTTATCATGGCTACCGTGTCAGTGGAGGGGATGTTCAAGCAGTATACCATTATCTCCTTTGTGGTGCCTTTCCTCATGCTTGGCCTGCCCATTTTCGATGTGTGTTTCGCCGTGGTGCGCCGGGTGTCCCACGGGCAGAGCCCCATGCAGCCGGATCGGGGCCATGTCCACCACCGGCTTATCGACATGGGTTTCTCCCAGAAGCAGGCGGTGGGGGTGCTGTATGTCATCTCCGCCATTTTGGGCTTGTCCGCCGTGGTACTCACCGCCGGCGGCGCGGAAAAGGCCATGATATTCCTGCTGGCCATGGGGGCGGCCGCGGCCATTGCCTGGCGGGTGTTCCTGACAGGCCCCGCCCATGAGAAGCCGGAGCAGACGGAAGAATCGGCGGATGAAGGGGAGGACGGCCATGAATAAACTGAAGGTGATGACCATTTTCGGCACCCGGCCGGAGGCCATCAAAATGGCCCCCTTGGTGAAGGAACTGGAGGGCCGGGAGGAAATTGAGAGCATCTGCTGTGTCACTGCCCAGCATCGGCAGATGCTGGACACCGTGCTGGACATTTTCCGGCTGAAGCCCCAGTTCGACCTGGACATCATGGAGCAGAGCCAGACCCTGTCCACCATCACCTCCAAGTGCCTGTTGGGGCTGGAGGGGGTGTTCCATGAGGTGCGGCCCGACCTGGTGCTGGTGCATGGGGATACCTCCACCACGTTTGCGGGGGCGCTGGCGGCGTTTTACCAGCAGATCGCGGTGGGCCACGTGGAGGCTGGACTGCGTACCTGGGACAAGTACTCCCCCTTCCCGGAGGAGATGAACCGCTCCATGGTGGGGCGGCTGGCTGACTTGCATTTCTGCCCCACAAAGGCCAACCGCCGCAATTTGGAGGCGGAGGGGATCTCCAAGGGATTGTTTGTCACAGGAAATACGGTGATCGACGCCCTTCAGACTACGGTGGTGAAGAATTTTACCTTCGCCGAGGACGTGCTGAATTCCCTGGACTATGAGGGCAAAAAGGTGATCCTGGTCACCTGCCACCGGCGGGAGAACTACGGCCAGCCCATGGAGGACATCATGTCCGCTCTGGCCCACATCGCCAAAACCCACCCCGAGGCGGAGCTGATCTACCCGGTGCATCTCAGCCCGGTGGTGCGGGAGTGCGCTCAACGGCATTTGGATCACATGGAAAACGTACATCTCATCGCCCCCCTGGACGTGGAGGAGATGCATAACCTGATGGCCCGCAGCTACCTGGTGATGACCGACTCCGGCGGCTTGCAGGAGGAGGCCCCCGCCCTGGGCAAGCCGGTGCTTGTCCTCAGAAAAGAGACGGAGCGGCCTGAGGCCGTGGAGGCGGGGACCGTGAAGCTGGCGGGTGTGGACTACGACCGCATTGTGGAGCTGGCGGACGAGCTGCTGAACCACCCCGCCGCCTACCAGGAGATGGCCCACGCCGTCAACCCCTACGGGGACGGCAAAGCCTGCCGTCGCATCGCCGACGGCATTTTGTACCACTTTGGGCGGAAATCTCAGCCGCCGGAGCCGTTTCGGAGCTGATTGTTAACGCGGCGCCGCGCGTTTGCGGCGAAATCCAAGAGAAGCCCCGGCAAAGCCGGAGGCTTTGTTGGGGGGGACAGGATTGGAGGACAAAAAACGCACGGTAATGGCGGTGGTTATCATCGCGGTGGTGCTGGTGGCTGTGGGATACAGTTTCTTCTTCAACCTGCTGGCTCCCACCCCCCATCTGCAGCTGCCCGACCCCAACGCCTCCCAGAGCGTGGATCCGGAAGGGGAGGAGAGCGGGCAGATGGAAGGCGTGGTGGTGGAGGTCACCCCCCAGACGGTGCAGAGCCTGATCGCTGATTTGGAGCGGTACAAGAGCTATCGCCGCACGGTGGCGGTGGAGTATTTTGCCGCCGACGGGGAATCGGTGGGTTCTGTCACCGCCCAGGTGTGGGAGGAGGACGGTTGGATCCGCACCTCGGCCACCCTCAGTTCCGGCGCGGTGGAACACTCCATCGCAGGGGAGGGGACGCTGTGGCTGTGGTACGACACGGAGCGGTCGGTGCACTCCAGGCCGCTGGATGAGAAAACCGCCGACCTC
Organism: uncultured bacterium; assembly: GCA_947176765.1. Lineage (GTDB taxonomy): Bacteria > Bacillota > Clostridia > Oscillospirales > Oscillospiraceae > Enterenecus. The sequence continues at coordinate 1,012 of CAMWRX010000038.1, read as the reverse complement.
ATGCAGCGTCTGCCCACCTATGAGGATGTGCTGGATTTGGACAAAAAGGACATCACCGCCGCCGGGTACGTGGAGCGGGACGGACAGCCCTGCGTGTACGTGGAGTCCCACGCCCCCCTAGGGGGCGTGGAGAGGTACTGGGTGTCGGTGAACAGCGGACTTCTGGTGGCGGCGGAGACGGAAAAGGACGGGGTGGTGGTGTATGCCATGACCGCCCGGGACGTGGTCAGTCCCCTGGATCAGACCGACGGCATCTTTGTCCTGCCCGACGGAACCGTCCTGTATCCGCCTGAGGAGTAATCACTCCTCCTTGTCTTTTCCGTCATCCAATCCCAGAAGCAGCAGCAGACCCAGCGTGATGACCAGCTCCAGATTGTCCCCGTCCTCCAGGTAGAGGAACAGGATGATGAGCACCAGCAGGATGTCCCCGGTGTCGAAATTCTCCAACTTGAAGTGCTTCATTACCCCGTCCAGCGCTTGCCCCAGTCCCCGGGTCACCTCTCCCACCAGGTCGTTTTTGGAGCGGACCGGCTCCAGGGGGCGGCGTGGACTGCTTGGATGGGGTTGATTTGGGTAATTTTGCCGGTGCTGGCCTTGAGTTAGATGATTGCCGCGCTGGCCCTGGGGTTCCGGCTCCAGCAGGACGAAGCTGTCGTCATCCAGATATTGGTTATACATGGCCGTCCTCCTTGCGGGCACGGAACAGATCCAGCCCCCCGCGGATGAGCCGGGACAGCTTGGCGATTTGAATCGCTTTGTCCAGCTTGGCGTAGCGCTCCTCCTTCACAAAGGGGCGCAGGGCGGTGAGCAGGGCCACCCGCTGGTCGTCCCCGCCGCCGCTGTTGAACTGGCCCATGAGCTGGGCGGCGGCGGACAGCGTCCCGGCGTCCAGATTGCCCAGCGCGCCCAGCATCCCCCCCAGCCCGCCGCTCAGGGGGAGCGCGGGCGCGGCGGGGGGAGAGAGAGGGGGAGGGGGGGGGGGGGGGGGGGGGGGTGAGAAAAGGGGGGGGGG
>CAMWRX010000037.1 GCA_947176765.1 uncultured bacterium | reverse complement strand
GGGAGGGCACCGGGGGCGGCTGCACGCCGGGGCCCTGGGGCCAGCGGTGGGAAAGATAGTTGTCCATGGGAAGCACCCCTTTTCTACGCTCTTGTCAGCGTAAACACGAATTTGGTGACACCGTCCTCACTGGTGCAAACAATACTTTCCTTGTGACTGTTGAGGATGGTTTTCACGATATACAGCCCCAGGCCCACCCCGTCCCGGTCGGCGCTGCGGGAGTGGTCGGTCTTATGGAACCGGTCAAAGACCAGCTGCTGCTCCTCGGGGGGGATGGTCTCGCCCTGGTTGCTGATGGTGACGGTGGCCTTGGCGCCCTTGGCGGTGACGCCCAGGCCCAGCACGCCCCCCTCTTTGGAGAATTTGATGGCGTTGTCCAGCAGGTTGTAGCACACCTGGGTGATGGCGTCCTGGTCGCCCCAGACGGGGATGGGCTCGTCGTCGGGGAGTTGGGCGTCCACCTCCAGGTGCTTGGCGTTCACCTTGCGCTCCAGGGTGACCAGGGCCCGCACCAGGGTCTCGCAGATGTCAAACTGCTGCTGGGCGGCCCGCTCGTCGGACTGGAGCCGGGACAGATCCAGCATGGAGCGCACCAGCCGGGACAGGCGGCGGGTCTCGGAGGAGATGATCTCCAGGTAGTGCCGCTCCTGATCCGGGGGGATGGTGCCGTCCAGGATGCCGTCGGCAAAGCCGGCGATGGTGGTCATGGGGGTTTTCAGCTCGTGGGACACATTGGCGATGAACTCGCTGCGCCGCTGCTCGCTCTTGGACAGGGACTCGGCCATGGCGTTGAACGCCTCGGCCAGCTCGCCCACCTCGTCCCGGCGGGCGCCCACATCTACCCGCACGTCCAGCTGGCCCAGGCCGAACTGCCGGGCGGCGGCGGCGACCTCCTTGATGGGCTGGGACTGGCGCATACTGGTCGCCGAGCTGATGATGGCGGCGATGAGGATGACCGCCAGGGCGGTGACCAGCAGGATGCCGGACAGATCCCGCCACACACTGCTGATGGTGGACGCGGAGGAGGACACCAGCACCAAGCCCTGAAGGTATCCCTGGGCGCTGGTGATGGGCAGGCCCACCAGGTATCGGGTCTCGTCATACAGCCCGTCCAGGGTGGTCATGCCCACGTAGCGGGAGCCCGACGCTATCTGCTCGGTCAGAAGCCGGGGCAGAGCGGCGTACTGCAGGGCGGGCAGGGCGCTGCCGCCCTGGGTGGCGTAGACGACCACTCCTTCCGGAGTAGTTACCATAATGTGGGTGTCGGATACCTTCGCCACCGAGCTGAGATAGTTCTGGAAATCGGAGGTTCTCCACACGGTCTCATCCCCGGTTCGGAGGGAGTTGGAGGTGAACTGGGCGATGTACCTGGCGTTGCGCTCCAGAGTATCCTTTTTCTCACGGATGGTGTACTGATAGCTCAGGGTGGCGAAGGAGGCCCCCAGCATCAGGAAGGACAGCAGCACCATGCCCACCATGGTGGCGAACTGCCGCCCATACATGGTTTTCAAGCGTCTACCACCTCAAATTTATATCCCACGCCCCACACGGTTTTCAGGCTCCAGCGCTCGGACACGCCCTCCAGCTTCTCCCGCAGGCGCTTGATGTGTACGTCCACCGTGCGGCTGTCGCCAAAGTAGTCGAAGCCCCACACCTCGTCCAAAAGCTGATTGCGGGTGAATACCCGGTTGGGGGAGGAGGCCAGGTGGAACAGCAGCTCCAGCTCCTTGGGCGGGGTGTCCACCCGCTTGCCGTCCACCAGCAGCTCGTAGGAGTCCAAGTTCACCACCAGCCTGTCAAAGTTCAGGCGCTTTTCCGGCTGTTCCTCCTCGCCGTACCGGCGCAGGACGGCGTGGACGCGGGCCAGCACCTCCTTGGTCTCAAAGGGCTTGGTGATGTAGTCGTCCGCGCCCATCTCCAGGCCGGACACCTTGTCCTCCAGCTCGCCCTTGGCGGTGAGCATGATGATGGGGGTCTTGGACGTCTCCCGGATCTTCCGGCAGACCGACCAGCCGTCCATGGAGGGCAGCATGATGTCCAAAATCACCAGGTCGGGCTGGACGGCCTGGAATTTCTCCAGCCCCTCCAGGCCGTCCCCGGCCACATAGCAGGTCATGCCCTCCTTCTCCAGATAGAGCCGGAGCAGGTCGGCGATGTTCTTGTCGTCCTCTACGATGAGAATGCTGCGGGGCATCAGAACCACCCTTTCATTTGGTAGTGAAATAACTCGTTCCCATTATAGTGCGAACTGTGTCGGATTTCCATAGTTATTTGTAAATAAACCGAAATTAGAGCACATAAGACCGATCCACCCCGATGACGGGGGCGCAGCCTGGCTCCCGGGCAAGCAGTTTTTCGGTCAATGCCTGCCGCACCTCTTCGTCGGACAGGGTCACATCATAGGATACCACCACATCGAAGGCCACCTGTCCGCCCCCGCCGCAGCGGAAGTCGTGGACGGTGGCGGCGGGATCCAGTTCCCGGGCCAGCTCTTCCGTCAGGGCGCGCAGCCGATCCGAGCGGGGGTCGCCCCGCTCCACCGGATCCAAGTGGATCACCGCCTCCAGGCCGAACCGCTCCCCTAATTCCCGCTCCGCCTGGTCAATGACGGCGTGAAGCTCCACCAGGGAGCCGTCGGCGGGCACCTCGGCGTGGACGCTCATCATCCGCCGCCCGGGGCCGTAGTCGTGGATCACCAGGTCGTGAATCCCTAGAATTTGCGGATGGCTGAGGATAAGCGCCTCGATGTCCGCCACCATGGCGGGGTCGGGGGGCGTGCCCAGCAGGGGATCCAGGGTGTCCCTGGCCGCGCCCCAGCCGGAGCGCAGGATGAACGCCGCCACCAGCAGTCCCAGCCAGCCGTCCAGCGGAACCTGGAACAGCCGGGAGGCCAGCAGCCCCAGCAGCACCGCCGACGTGGCAAGCACGTCGGATCGGGCGTCGGTGGCGGCGGCGCACAGGGCGGAGGAGTCGATCCGCTTGCCCAGGGCGGCGTAGAACCAGCCCATCCACAGCTTCACCGCGATGGAAACCAGCAGCAGGCAGACGGCCAGGGGGGTGAGGGCGGTCTCTTCCGGGTGAAAAATTTTCTCCAGGGAGCCTCGGCCCAGCTCCACCCCCACCAGCAGGATGAGCAGGGACACCCCCAGCCCCGCCAAGTACTCGATGCGCCCGTGGCCGAAGGGGTGGCGCTCATCCGCCCGTTGGGAGGCCAGCTTGAAACCCGCCAGGGTCACCGCCGATCCGGCGGCGTCGGACAGGTTGTTGAAGGCGTCTGCGGTGACAGAGATGGCTCCGGTGAGCACCCCGGCGCACAGCTTGACGGCGAAGAGCAGGATGTTAAGCCCCAGCCCCACCCCTCCGGCCAGCAGGCCGCAGCGCTCCCGGAGGCTGGAGTCGTGGGTCTGGTGATCGTTGGGGATAAAGCGGCGCAGGATGGCGTCCAGCATGGAGGGGCCCCCTTTCAGAGTTTTGCGCACTTAACTATAGTATGCCCATGAAAGCCCATATAGCAATCTGCCTGGACTTCCGTCCAGGCAGATGTTTTTATTCACGCTCCGATTTGCCGCGCTGCCGGGTCGCTTTCCCTCCAACTCGGACAAGACCCGCCTCTGCTATGCGGCGGCTGGGCTCTTGCCCTCGCTCCAGTCCAAGCTCCCCTGCGCGGGTATCGTCGCGCTATGCTATGAGCTTGGCCTACAGGCCCTGACGATGGACAGGGGAGGCACGGCCCTTGGCAGCTTCATCCGAAACTCCATCTGGGGCCGCTTGGGCTCGGCCAGGTCAAAGCCGTCCATGTCCCGCATCATGGGGGCGGTCATGGCAAAGGCGGGCACGTCCGGCCCCACTACCTCGATCTCGTCCCCGGCGGCGAACTTGTTGCGCAGGGACAGGGTGGCGTTGCCCAGAGCGTCGCAGGTGGAGACAATGGCCAGCACCTGCCAGTCCCGGACGTACCGGGCGGAGTCGGTATACTGCCCCGGCTGGCCGAACCAGAAGCCGGTGGAGTAGTGCCGGTGGCTCACCTTGTCCACTTCTGCCCGCCATGCGGGATCCATAGGGAGGCCCTCCGCCGCCGCGTCCGCAGCGTGGCGGTAGGCGGCGGTGGTCATGGCGGCGTAGTAGGCGCTCTTGGCCCGGCCCTCAATCTTCAGGGAATCCACCCCGGCGGAAATCAGCTCCGGGATGTGGTCGATCATGCACATATCCCGGCTGTTCATGATGAAGGTCTCGCCGTTTTCCTCAAACACGGGGAAGTATTCCCCGGGGCGTTTCTCCTCCATCAGGGCGTATTGGTAGCGGCAGGGCTGGGCGCAGGCCCCCCGGGAGGCGTCCCGCCCTGTCATATAGTTGGAGAGCAGGCACCGCCCCGACCAGGACACGCACATGGCCCCGTGGACAAAGCACTCCACCTCCAGCCCGCGGGGCGCTTTCGCCTTCAGCTCCGCCACCTCGTCCAGGGACAGCTCCCGGGCCAGAATGACCCGGCTGGCCCCCAGATCAAACCACACCCGGGCCATCTCGTAGTTGGTGATGCCCGTCTGGGTAGACATATGCACCTGGACGTGGGGCGCGCGGCGGCGGCTAAGATCCAGCACGTCGGGCCCCGCGGCAATCACCGCGTCCACGCCGATGGCGTCCAGATATTCGAGATACTCGGGGAGCTGGGCAACCTCATGGTTTCTTGCCAGGGTGTTGCAGGTCACGTGAACCCGCACGCCCTTGGCGTGGGCGGCGGCCACGGCGTTCGCCAGCCCCTCCCGGTCAAAGTTCCCGGCGAAGGCCCGCATCCCGAAGGCGTTCCCGGCCAGGTACACCGCGTCCGCCCCATAGGCCAGGGCCATGTCCAGCCGCTCTCGATCTCCCGCGGGGGCCAGCACCTCCGGCTTAGCCATTGGAGCTGTAGCGCTGCACCAGCACGTTGTGCTCGGCGAAGGTGCGGCTGTACTCGTGCTGCTTGGTCTCGGGATTGAGGACGTAGTAATAGTAGCTGGTGTCTGCCGGGTTCATGGCGGCCAGCAGCGACTGCATACCCGGATTGGAGATGGGCCCGGCGGGCAGACCCGCATGCAAGTAGGTGTTGTAGGGGGAGTTGATGGACTTGTCCGCCTCGGTGGGGATCTTTCCGCCGTTGAGATACACCAGGGTGGCGTCGATCTGCAGGTAGCCCGCCGTCTCGGCGGCGGGGTTCTCCAGCCGGTTGTAGATGACGGAGGCGATGCTTCTGTAGTCGTTGCGCTCGGCGGTGTTGGTGCCGTCGGTCTCCTTCTCGATCATGGACGCGATGGTGACGATGTCGTGGAGGGAGTACTGGGCCTCCTCGCCGGAGTACTGGGCCATATACTCGTCCATTTTGGAGTCAAAGTTCACCAGCATCTTGTTGATGACGTACTTGGGATTCTCACCCAGCTCAAAGGTATAGGTGTCGGGGAACAGGTACCCCTCCAGACGGTGGTAATCCCCCAAGGGACGATCCTGGAGCCAGTCGAAGGCATAGTCATAGGTGGCGGCCATATCCTGGAGCTTTTCCACCGAGGTCACGCCGCGGTCGGCCAAAAGGTCAAAGACCTGGTCGATGGTGAGACCCTCCTTGATGGTGATGTCCGTCGTCAGCCGGGTGGAGGAGGAGGAGCCCATGCTGGATACCAGGGCGTGGTAGTCCATCTCGGTGTTCAGCTCATATTTGCCCGGCGCGATCTTGTCCTGGGCGTGGGAGAACTGGGTGTAGAGCTTGAAGAGGAACTTGTACTGGATCAGCCCCGCCTCCTCCAGTTGATCCACGATGGTGTTGAAATCGGTATCCTCTTCGATGGTGATTTCAGTGGAGGCATAGGTTTTGTTCAGTCCCAGCAGGTCGCAGGCCCATGTCCAGCCCAGGGTGGCCAGGACGCCGGACAGACCGATGACCAAAAGGACGTATAAGAACGCGCCGGCGACCCGGGCCGCCGCGCTGCGCCGGCGGCGGGCGCGCTTATTCCGGGGCTGGGGCTGGGACGGCTGACGCTGGGACTGGCTGCGCTCGCTGGCGCGATGTTCATCTGCCATGTAGCTCACTCCTTTGGGTTGCGGCAGGGGGAACCAATTTTTCGGCCCCCACATAGTATAACGCAGAAACGGGGTGGAAAACGGGGCTCGCCCCCGGCGCCGCCAAAGGCGACGTCGGGGCCGGTCTCTGTGACCGGGATATTATTAGTGAGGTGACAAAATCATGTGTTGTGGTAACAATGGTGGTTTCGGTGGGGGCTGCTGGTGGATCATCATCCTGATCCTCCTGATTTGCTGCTGCTGCGGCGGCGGGAACAACATGGGCTGTGGCTGCGGCTGCAACAACGGCTGCGGCTGCAACAACGGCTGCGGCTGCAACGACGGCTGCTGCTAATTAGAAGCGCGGAGAAGCGGTCAGCGAGGGAGCTTGGAGCGGAGCGAAAGCAAAAGCCCAAGGCCCGCGCAGCGGGGCTGGGTTTTGCTTGAGTCGCAGCGAAAGCGACCGAGCGCACTGACCGCTTCGCAGCGTGACAATGCAGCGTAGCAATCCTTACCCACAGGGCGGAGGGGCAACCCTCCGCCCCCTTTATTCCTCAATAAGGACGAGCTGCACCGGAACGTCGAACTCCTCCCGGGGCATATGCTCCACCAGCCGCCCAGGGCGGCAGATGCACACGGTAAAGCCGGGAAAATCGGCCAGCCAGCGGTCGTAGTATCCGCCGCCCCAGCCCAGACGGTAGCCGTCCCGATCCACCATCAGGTGGGGGATGAGGGCGGCGGCGATTTCATGCTTTTCAATGACGGGACAGGAGCCGTCCGGCTCCGGGATGCCGAAGCGGTTGGGGACAAGCCGGTCGATGTCCAGTACCTGCCGGGCCTCCATGCCCCGGTGGGGCAGGCACACCGGCAGGGCCACCCGCTTGCCCATGTCCAGCAAAGCGCGGATGAGCGGAACGGTATTGGGTTCCCGGCCGGTGCCGTAAAACACCATCACGGTGTCCGCCGCCTCCACTTGGGGGAGGGCCAGAAAGCGGTCGAACAGCGCCCCGGCCTCCACCTGAGGCAGACCGGCGGCGTGGCGGCGTAGCTCCTCCTTGCGCTCCTTAACCGTCATGCCCGATAGTGAATCGCGGCGCGGACCTGGTCGGCAGCGGCGGCGCCCGCCAGCACCTCCACCAGGGTGAGGCCGAAGTCGAAGGAGGAGCCGGCGGCCCGGCCGGTGATCAGCTTGCCCTCGATGACCACGGGATGATCCATCATGGGGACCGCCCCGGCGTCGGACAGCGCGCCCTCCATGCTGGGGTAGCACACGCAGCGGGTGCCGGGGGAGAGCAGCCCCGCCCGGGCCAGCAGGGTGGGGGCGGCGCAGATGGCGGCCAGCCACAGCTTGTCGTCCCCCATCGCCTGACGGATCAGGGCCATGGCGGCCTCGCTGCCCTCAATGGCGGCTACGCCTCCCAGGCCGCCGGGGAGGACTACCATGTCGCCCTCCTCCAGCGTGACCTCCTCCACGGGCAGGTCGGCGCGGACAGTGACGCTGTGGGAGCTGGTGACGGTGTCCCCGCCGATACCCACCAGGGAGACGGGGAGATTGGCGCGGCGCAGCACGTCGGCGGGGGCCAGCGCCTCCGTCTCCTCAAAACCTGTGCCCAACAGAATATAGACCATAGAGCATCTGCCTTTCATTTAAAATAATGTATTGTGTACCGTATTATTTTCCGCGGATACGCGCGCCCGCGGCGGACACCAGGAACAATGGAAGCTTGGACATCCGGCCAATGCGGGAGGGCTCCTTCATCAGCCGGTACAGCCACTCCAGCCCCAGCTTCTGAAACTTCTCCGGGGCCCGCTCCACCTTGCCGGCGAACACGTCCATCGCGCCCCCCAGGCCGATGTACAGTTTCGCCCCGGCGGCCCCGCCGTTGGCGGCGATCCACTTCTCCTGCTTGGGGGCGCCCAGGCAGACGAACACGATGTCGGCCCTGGCCTCCCGGATGGCGTCCGCCACCGGGCCGTCCTCTTTGAAATAGCCGTCATGGGTGCCGCACACCACCAGCCCGGGATAGGAGGCCCGGAGATTGACCGCGGCCTGCTCCGCCACCCCCGGCGCGGCCCCCAGCAGGAACAGCCGCTTGCCCGTCTGTGCCGCCCGGGTCATCAGAGCGGCGGCAAAGTCGATGCCGGGCACCCGGGCCCGCAGGGGCCTGCCCAGGATTTTGGCGGCGTAGATGACCCCCACGCCGTCGGGGATGACCAGATCGGCATTGGCGAGGATTCCGGCAAATTCGGGATCCTTGTTGGCCCGCTGGACGATCTCCGGATTGGGGGTGACGACCAGGTGGGGGCCGTCCTGCTCCAGCAGTTCCAGCGCCTTGTCCACCGCCTCGTCCATGGTTATATTGTCAAAGGCCACGCCCAGCACGTCCACCCGCATGGCGTTCCCTCCTCTTTGGCATAACAATCCATTTTGCCGATATTCTAGCACAGTTTTGGGAAAAAGTCCACCCATAGAGGGAAGTATTTACAGTCCGTTCATCCTCCCCGGCAGAATGACGGGAGAAACCGGGGGACTTTTGGGGAAATTGGCACAATTGGCCCTTGACATGGACAGGGCAAAGGGCTATACTAGCGGTCATGAGTTGCGAAACTCGTTTCTTTGTGCCCGGGCACTTTTGCGGCACAAAGCGATAAAGCAAGATTTGGAGGAATACAGAATGAAAAAGAGTTTCAAGCTGCTGGCGCTGCTGCTGGCACTGACCATGATCCTGTCCCTGGCCGCCTGCTCCGGCAAGAATGCCGAGGATTCCGCTGCCCCCACCGGCGATCCCGCTGAGTCCCAGCCCGCCGACAACAATCCTGACGAGCCCGCCGCCCCCGCCGGCAAGGTCTTCCAGGTGGGCATCTCCCAGTACGTCACCCATCCCGCGCTGGACGCCGCCACCCAGGGCTTCATCGACGCCATGAACGACAAGCTGGGCGAGGACGGCTGGAAGTACGACCTCCAGAACGCCGCCGAGGACATCCCCACCTGCGGCACCATCGCCAACTCCTTCGTGTCCAAGAACGTTGACCTGATTATGGCCAACGCCACCCCGGCCCTCCAGGCCGCCGCCACCGCCACCGGCGACATCCCCATCCTGGGCACCTCCGTCACCGAGTACGGCGTGGCCTTCAACATCAAGGACTTCAACGGCACCGTGGGCGGCAACATCTCCGGTACCTCCGACCTGGCCCCGCTGGACCAGCAGGCCGAGATGATCAAGGAGTGGTACCCCGATGCTAAGACCGTCGGCCTGCTCTACTGCTCCAAGGAGGCCAACAGCCAGTACCAGGTGGACACCGTCCAGGGCTACCTGGAGGGCATGGGCTACGAGTGCAAGCAGTACGCCTTCTCCGACTCCAACGACATCCAGGCCGTGTGCCAGACCGCCAGCGACAACAGCGACGTGCTCTACGTCCCCACCGACAACTCCGCCGCCGCCAACACCCCCATCATCGACAACATCTGCCGAGGTGTCACCCCTGTGTTTGCCGGTGAGGAGGGCATCTGCGAAGGCTGCGGCGTGGCCACCCTGTCCATCAGCTACTACGACATCGGCTACAAGACTGGCGAAATGGCCGCCGAAATCCTGTTGAACGGCGCGGACATCTCCACCATGCCCATCCAGTACGCCCCCGAGTTCGTGAAGAAGTATAACCCCACCATCTGCGAGGCGCTGAACATTACCGTGCCCGACGGCTACGAGGCCCTGGGCTAAACATAACACGCGCAAAAAAACAGCGGGAAAGGGTCTTTCCTTTCCCGCTGTTATGTGTTACACTGCCACAGTAAGAATATAGAAAGAGCACAGGGGGAACGCATATGATGAATTTCATCGGCGCGCTGCCGGGCGCCATATCCCAGGGCCTAATCTGGGGCATCATGGCCATCGGCGTGTATATCACCTATAAAATTCTGGACATCGCCGACTTGACGGTGGACGGCTCCTTCTGCACCGGGGGCGCGGTGTTCGTGGTCCTGTTCGGCAAAGGGGTCAACATCTGGCTGGCCCTGCTGGCGGCCCTGCTGGCGGGGATGCTCACGGGCCTGGCCACCGGCCTGCTCCATACGGTGTGCGGCATCCCGGCCATCCTGGCGGGCATCCTGACCCAGCTGGGGCTGTGGTCCATCAACCTGGCCGTCATGGGCATGACCTCCAACGTGGCCATCAACCTGCTGGACAAGGAAAATATGGAGCGGCTGCTGGTATGCTCCCGCTTCCTCCGAAATTATGCGCTCTACCGCCATCCCATTTTCGTGGCGGGTCTGTTCACCGCGGGATTGATCGCCATCCTGTACTGGTTCTTCGGCACCGAGCTGGGGGCCTCCCTCCGGGCCACGGGCACCAACCAGCACATGGCCCGGGCCCAGGGCATCAACACCCAGTACAACAAGGTGCTGGGCCTGGTTATCTCCAACGGGCTGGTGGCCCTGTCCGGGGCGCTGCTCAGCCAGTACCAGGGCTTTGCCGATGCCAGCATGGGCAAGGGCGCCATCGTCATCGGCCTGGCCGCCGTCATCATCGGCGAGGTGCTGTTCTCCCGGCTCTTCCAAAATTTCGCCCTGAAGCTGCTGGGCGTCTCCCTGGGCGGGGTGGTGTACTATGTGGTCATCCAGGCGGTGGTGTCCTTCAGCAACATCAACGCCAACTACCTGAAGCTGATCTCCGCCGCCATTGTGGCCGTGTTCCTGACCGTCCCTTACTGGCAGGAGAAGTACTTCTCCAAAACCGTGAAGCCCGCGCGGAAGGGGGGCAGCAACAATGCTTGAGGTCAAGAACATCTATAAGACCTTCAATCCCGGCACGGTGAACGAAAAGACCGCCCTGCGGGGAGTGTCCCTCACCCTGAACGACGGCGATTTCGTCACCGTCATCGGCGGCAACGGCGCGGGCAAGTCTACGCTGCTCAACGCGGTGGCGGGGGTGTGGCCGGTGGACTCCGGCTCCATCTCCATCGGCGGGGTGGACGTGACCCATCTGCCGGAGCACAAGCGGGCCCGCCACATCGGCCGGGTATTCCAGGATCCCATGATGGGTACCGCCGCCACCATGCAGATTGAGGAGAACATGGCCCTGGCCGCCCGGCGGGGGAGAGGCCGCACCCTGCGCCGCGGCATCACCCGGGACGAGCGGGATCATTACCGGGAGATGCTGAAAATCCTGGATTTGGGGCTGGAGGACCGGCTCACGTCCAAGGTGGGGCTGCTGTCCGGCGGGCAGCGGCAGGCGCTGACGCTGCTCATGGCCACCCTGCGAAAGCCCCAGCTGCTGCTGCTGGATGAGCACACCGCCGCCCTGGACCCCAAGACGGCGGCCAAGGTGCTGGATGCCACCGAGCGCATCGTGCAGAAGGATCATCTCACCACCCTGATGATTACCCACAACATGAAGGACGCCATTGTCCACGGCAACCGGCTCATCATGATGTACGAGGGCAATATCGCCTTAGACATCTCCGGGGAGGACAAGAAGAAGCTCACCGTGGAGCAGCTTCTGGCCAAGTTCGGCCAGGCCACCGGATCCGACGAGGCGGACGACAAGCTGCTGCTGGGCTGAAAACGGAACTTGACAACGGCGCGTGGGAAACCATGCGCCGTTGCGTTATTTGTGATGTTATGTTATACTTGCCTTATGATAGAGACGTGATAAGCTGCGATAAAAAGGGGAATAATTCATGAAAGAACGCACGCAAGAGGTCGAACAAATCATGACAGAGCGCTTTGGAAAAGATACTGTGATTGCGCTGGCAACAGTAGAAAATGGAGTGCCTTATGTCCGAGCGGTTAACGCCTATTATGAGGACGGGGCATTTTATATCATTACATACGCCCGTTCCAATAAAATGAAGCAGATAGGGAGAAACCCTGCCGTCGCAATCGCCGGTGAGTGGTTTACGGCGCATGGAAGGGGCGTCAACTTAGGCTGGTTTGGGAAAAAAGAAAATGATAGGATTGCCGAGAAGTTGAAAAACGCCTTTGCTGAGTGGATTGACAACGGGCACAACGATTTTGAGGATGAAAATACCATCATCCTGCGCGTGGAATTGACAGATGGCCTGCTGCTGTCACATGGTGCAAGATACGAGTTCTAGAAGTCCGCAAGCTGCCCGCCGGCCCTCCGGCGGGCGTTTTTACGGGAAATTTGGGAAACCTCTTGACAACGGCATAGAATAAGCATATGCTTAACAAAAAGAGAGAAGTTTAGAGGTGACGACCATGACCCAGCGGGAGCGCCAAATCCTCCGATGGATCGAGGAGAACCCCCTGATCTCCCAGCAGGAGCTGGCGGACAAGGCGGGCATCGCCCGGTCGTCGGTGGCGGTGCATATCTCCAACCTGATGAAAAAGGGCCATATCGCCGGGAAGGGCTACATCGTGTCCACCGCGCCCTACGCCGTGGTGGTGGGGGGCGTGAACATGGACATCGGCGGGGTGTCCAACGCAGCCCTGATCCCCGCCGACTCCAACCCTGGCGTGGTGCGCATGAGCCTGGGGGGCGTGGGCCGGAATATCGCCCATAACATGGCGCTGCTGGGGCTGGATGTGCGGCTGCTCACCGCCTTCGGGGACGACGGCCATGCCCAGCGCATCGCCGCCTCCTGCGGGGAGCTGGGCATCGACATCAGCCGGTCGCTGGTGGTGCCCGGGGAGCGCACCTCCACCTACCTGTTCATCGCGGATGAGCGGGGGGAGATGGCCCTGGCCCTGTCCGACATGGACATCTACCGCCACATCACCCCGGCGTTTCTAGCCTCAAGGGCGCAATTGCTGCAAAACGCCCAGTTGGTCATCGTGGACGCCAACATCCCGGCCGACGCCATCGCGTGGCTGGCCCAGCACGTCAAGCCCCCCATCTTTGCGGATCCCGTGTCCACCGCCAAGGCGGAAAAGCTGCGGTCTGTGCTGGGCAAGCTCCACACCCTGAAGCCCAACCGCATCGAGGCTGAACTTTTGTCCGGTGTGACTATCACCGATGAGGACAGCTTGAACCGTGCCGCCGACGCCCTGCTGAACACGGGACTGCGCCGGGTGTTTATCTCCCTGGGTGGGGACGGGGTGCTGGCCGCCGACCACAGCGGCCGGGTGCGCCTGCCCTGCATGAAGGGGAATATGGTGAACACCACCGGCTGCGGGGACGCGTTTATGGCGGCGCTGGCCTGGGCCTATCTGGAGGGCACCGCCCTGGAGGACACCGCCCGGGCGGGCTCGGCCGCCGCGGCCATCGCCATGGAGAGCGGCGAGACCATCAACGGCGCCATGAGCGCGGAAGCGCTGTCGGAACGTATGAAATTATAAATCCATCAAAACATATTTATATTGGAGGTTTTCATTATGGCTTTGAACAAATATCTGGACGTATCCCCCGAGGTGGCCGAGGCCCTTGCCAATGGCCGGCCCGTGGTGGCGCTGGAGTCCACCATCATTTCCCACGGCATGCCCTATCCCCAGAACGTGGAGACCGCCCTGGCGGTGGAGAACATCATCCGGGAGAACGGCGCCACCCCCGCCACCATCGCCGTCATCGGCGGGCGTTTGAAGGCGGGCTGTACTAAGGAGGAGATCGAGTACCTAGGTAAGGCGGGAACCAACGTCACCAAGGCCAGCCGCCGGGATCTGGCTGTGCTGTGTGCCCGTGGGCAGGACGGGGCCACCACCGTCACCACCACCATGATTATCGCCCACATGGCGGGCATCAAGGTGTTTGCCACCGGCGGCATCGGCGGCGTCCACCGGGGCGCGGAGACCACCATGGACATCTCCGCCGACCTGGAGGAGCTGGCCCATACCCCCGTGATGGTGGTGTGCGCCGGGGCCAAGTCCATCCTGGATCTGGGCCTGACGCTGGAGTATTTGGAGACCCACGGCGTGCCGGTGCTGGGCTACGGCACCCGCGAGCTGCCCGCGTTCTACACCCGGCACAGCGGGTTTTCCGTGGATTATCAGGTGGACACCCCCGAGGAGCTGGCGGCGGCCTTCCGGGCCAGCCTGGAACTGGGCTTTGAGGGTGGTATGCTGGTGACCAACCCAATCCCGGAGGAGTACTCCATGGATCCGGCGGTCATCAACGCCGCCATCGACGAGGCGCTGGCCCAGGCCAAGGCCAACGGCATCCACGGCAAGGAGACCACCCCATTCCTGCTGGCCAAGGTGAAGGAGCTCACCGGCGGCGACAGCCTGGACTCCAACATCCAGCTGGTGTTCAATAACGCCAAGGTGGCGGCCCAGACCGCCGCGTGTCTGGCTGGCAAATGATAAAAGTTCCCCGGTGCGCCAGCACCGGGGAACTTTTTGATTCAATCGCCGGAGTCATATGCATCCATGGCGGTTTTCAAATTGTTCAAAAAGCCGTTCCTGCCAAAGACCAGGAACTTCCACTCCCTGCCGTCCCCCATCCCAATGGTGACGGTGGGGAGGAACAGCGCCTTGCTTTTTTTCACGTTTTTGATCCGGCAGAAGGGGAGCTGTAGATTGCGGATTTCCGGCGGCACTTGGAGCTTTCCCGTGCGGTAGGTCACCCGTTCGTCGTCCAGGATCAGCCAGCCCCCCAGCAAGCCGTGCCAGCACAGGCTCGCCACATATGTCTTTTCCACGGTGATACCTCCTTAAAAGTAGAACAATTCCTCGAACTTTTTATCCAGCGCCACGCACAAAATCAGCGCCAGCTTGGCGGTGGGGTTGAACTGCCCCGTCTCGATGGAGCTGATGGTGTTGCGGGACACGCCCACCAGCTCCGCCAGCTGCCCCTGGGACAGCCCCTTTTCCGCCCGGGCATCTTTCAGGCGGTTTTTCAGAATCAGGCTCTCATCCATCAAAAGACCCCCAGCACATCGCGCAGATAGAGTACAAGGAAAAAGATGCAGAAGCCCAGGTAGAGCAGGCCCAGCAGCAGTTCATGGCGCTTGCGAAGGCGATAGAATTTGACAAAGAACACGGATGACAAGGTGGCCCACATCACGATCCAGACGCTGTAGTCCGGCTTGTCCAGGAAGATGGCGTGGAGAACCGACAGCAGCCCGCTGGCGATCATGCCAACGCCCAAGGCAATGGAGTGGGCTTTGTGCAGTACTTCCAGCTCTACGAGATCCTGATCCCGATTTTCCTTCCGGCTTCTCGCTAAAATTTCGTCTTTGTCCATAGGGCAGACCTCCAAACCAGATTGCCAAGTTTACTTGGTACTGCTATCATAGCACTGCCAAGTGTACTTGTCAATACGTCGGGGCAAATTTTGCAAAGTTTTCTTGGCAACCAGAAGGCGGCGGAGCCCGTGGGCATATCCTCCGCAGCGAAGGGGCGGTGATCCAGCGCCCCGCAGCCTATCGCCGTCCCGGAGCGAGGAGGATGTGTCCACGGGCCTTTCCGCACCGCTTCATTTCAGACTGTCCAGATACGCCCCCACGTCGAAGGGTTCCAGCGGGCTGTCTTTTCGCAGATACAGCGGGTGGTGGGGGTGCCCCGCCTTTGTCCGCTTCCCGGCGGAGAACCAACGGGCACCGCGCTTTTCCCCCACCGCGATCATGTCCCGCACGCACTGGGGCAGATAGTCCCGCTTTTCGATGACCGCGCCCCAGGCCGCCCACACCGCGGGCGCGCCCTCCTTATCCAGAGACAGGGCGTAATCAAAGGCCCGCATATTCTCGGCGTGGAGGGCGGCGTTGCGGGAGTGCTCCATGTCCTCGGGCCGGGTGGCCCGCTGGGCGTAGACGTTGAACATGATAAAGCTGTCATAGCCGTTGTGAAGGGCCACCCGCTCCACTGACTTGAGGGTGGGATCCAAATCGCCGGGGGCGGCGGTGGAGGGGTTCACCCCCACGCAGATTAGGGGCTTTTGCCCCCGTGTGCCCAGGATGTAACGATACTCCCCGTAATGATTAGGCACATAAAGCCATTTCGTTATATCGTAATCAGGGGAGGGAGCCAGCGACTGGGCCAGGGCGTCGTCGAACCGGATCAGCTCCAGCAGGGCGGTGTCACCGCTTGGAATGTGCATAAAATCACCTCGTTGGATATATTGCAAAAGCCCGTTGCGGGAAATTCTACATTGTGGTATGATATCGAAATCAATTTCAGTCAACGGAGGTACGGAGATGGAACAAAAAAATATCCGGCCCATGACCCCAGAGCGCCGGCACCGCATCGGAATGCGCATCATCAAGACGGTGATCGCGGTGTTTCTGTGCGGCGTGCTGGCTTTTCTCCGGAACACATCCGCCCTTTATTCCATGTTCGCCGCCCTGTTCTGCGTTCAGAACTCTGCGGGCAAGACCGTTCACTCGTCCATTGACCGGGTGCTGGGCACCCTGATCGGCGGTGTGGTGGGGGTGCTGACGGTGCACACGATGAACGCCATGAATATCCTGCACATTGACCTGCTGCGCTATCTGCTGATGTCCCTGCTCCTCATTCCCGTCATCGAGCTGTGCCTGGTCATCAAAAAGCCCGGCTGCGCCGGCATGGCGTGCATGGTGATCATGTGCCTGGTGGTGGATCCGGGGGACAAGCCCGCCATCGATTCCATCGAGCGGGTGTTTGAGACGGCGGTCGGGGTGGCGCTGGCCTGCGGCATCGACGTGCTGCTGCCCTACGAGCCGGTGGCCCAGGCCGGAACAGAGCGCGCCCCCGGGCGGGAGGACAAGCCCGTCCCGGGAACAGTCCAGCCGCCGGAGCGGACTGCGGACACTCCCGGAGTGGGAGCGCCGGACGATGAGGGGGAGGATGAAACGTGAGATATCAGGACATCCACCCGGCCCGCTTTATTGCCCGGCCAAACCGATTCATCGCCCGGGTGGAGCTGGACGGCAGGGAGGAGACCGTCCACGTGAAAAACACCGGGCGATGCAGAGAGCTTCTGGTGCCCGGCTGTACGGTGTATCTGGAGGGCGGCTCCAACCCCCAGCGCAAAACGAAATTCGACCTGGTGGCGGTGGAAAAGCTCCGCCCGGATGGGCCGCCCCTGCTCATCAATATGGACGCCCAGGCGCCCAACAAGGTGTTCGGAGAGTGGATGGCGGCGGGGCTGGGGGCAGAGCTGGGCCTGCCCAAGCCGTCGCTGCTCCGCCCGGAGACAACCTGGGGGAATTCCCGGTTTGATTTCTACTGGGAGAAATCGCCTGAGCTCCCAAAAAATGAAACAGATGTTTCACGTGAAACGCCCACATCCCGTCGGGGGTTTATAGAGGTAAAGGGCTGCACACTGGAGGAGAGAGGCCTTGCCCTGTTCCCCGACGCCCCCACCGAGCGGGGGGTGAAGCATCTGCGGGAGCTGATCGCCTGCCATGAGGCAGGGTACGAGGCGGCGGTGTGCGTGGTGATCCAAATGGAGGGCATGACCGCGTTCTCCCCCAACGACCGCACCCATCCCGAATTCGGCGCGGCCCTGCGGGAGGCGGCCCGGGCGGGGGTCAAGGTGCTGGCGGTGGAGTGTGCCGTTACCCCGGACAGCCTGACCATGACCAGGCCGGTGCCCGTGCGGCTGTAAGGGCCGCTTATCGCGAAAATCGGGAGAAAACGAACTGCCCGGACTCCGTCAAATCCTCCTGCCTCCAGGAGTTCTCCGGCGAGACGCCGGGGCGCAGGGCGGCGGAGGTCTCGTTTTTGTCGCACAGTGACCAGTTGCACCAGCTGATCCCCCGGGCGTCCAAAAAGTCCAGCCATACCTTGGATTCCTCCAAAAATACGCCGCCGCTGCCGTCCGCCCGGCTGGTTCCCCACTCGGACACGAAGACGGGCAGGCCGCGGGCCAGAGCGTCGTCAACACGCTGGCGGAGATTTGCGCCGTGGGTTCCGGCGTAGAAGTGGAGGGTGTACATCAGGTTTTCCCCCTCCAGCGGGTCTGCGGCGGCCAGGTGGATGTCCTGGCTCCAGGTGGGGCTGCCCACCAGGATCACCGCCTTGGGGGACTGCTCCCGGATGGCGGCAATCACCCGCTGGGCATAGGGCTTCACGTCTCCGGCCCAGCTCACATTCCCGTTGGGCTCGTTGCAGATCTCATAGAGGATGTTGGGTGTGTCCTGGTAGCGCTGGGCCAGTTCACGGAAGAATGCCACGGCCTCGTTTACATGGGTCATGGGGTTGCCGTCGCTCAAAATGTGCCAGTCGATGATGACGTACAGATCGTTCTCAATGGCGGCGTCCACCGCCGCGATCACCTTGGCCTTGACGGCCTCGGGCTGGCTGAGATAGCCGCCCTCCCCGGTGTACATGGCCACCCGGAACAGGTTCGCGCCGCAGTCCGCCGTGTTGGCGATGGCCTTGGACGAGGTGAACTGGCCGTACCACTGGATGCCGTGGCTGCTCATGCCCCGCAGGGCGATAGGTTTGCCCGCCTCATTGCACAGCTGTGTCCCGACAACTTGCAGCCAGCCGTTTTCGGACACGCCGCCCCGGCGTGTCCGAACCGGTTCCGGAACGCTTTGGGATGGCTCCGGGGCGGATGTTGACGGCGGATTCGTCTGGCTTCGTCCGATGTTCCGGAACAGGGTGCAGGCCTCGGCGCGGGTCAGGGTGCCCAGGGGCAGGAAATTCCCATTGTTGTCCCCGTGAACCACGCCGCTGGCATAGGCCGCCAGGACAGCCTCGTAATAGCGGCCGTCCAGGGCGGCAAAATCTTTGATCTTGGCGGACTCGGTGTTGTAGTCCCCCCGGGCGCTGGGCAGGAGGGCTTTCATGAGGATCTTGACCGCCAGCTGCCGGGCGATGGGCAGGCCGAACCGCTCGCCGGTGGGAGGGATTTCGTCCCAGTCGTACCACCCGGCCTCCAGCGCCGCCTGCATATGGCCCGCGGCCCAGTGGGCGGTCTGCCCTTGGGCGGGGGAGAGGCCCGCCAGACGGGCGGTGATGGTGACGAACTCCGCCGCCGTGATGGGTTGATTGGGCCGGAAGGTGCCGTCGGGATAGCCGGTAATGGCCCCGGCCTGGGCCAGCTCGGTGACCGCCCCCTCATACCAGCTTCCGGGGGCCACGTCGCGGAAGGAGGCCTGGGCGGGCAGGACGGTCAGGGACAGACCGATCACTGCCGCGATGACAAATTTGAAATATTTTTGCATGTCCAGTTCTCCTTCCGGGATGAAGGGCTTGGCGCGGCGCCGTCAGCCCCAGGGATCCACCTGTTCCAGCTCCGAGAGGATGGCGGCGATGTCATCCGCCACCCGGCCGGGGGCCTGGTACAGATCCCCGAACAGCCGCTCCAGATTCTCCTCAAAATGGGCGGGCAGGCGCTTGCACCGCTCCCGGCAGATCTGGATCAGGCGCTTTTCGCCCGGATGGGTCAATTCATTCATGGCGAACAGCAGGTCAAAGTAGGTCTCCAGGAAGCCCGCCGTCCGATGGTTGACGCTGACCAGATCCCCTCGCTTGACCGCCTTGGCGAGCTGCCCGTCGTAAGCGGGCATGGCGGTATGGAGCAGCTGCCAGCCGCGGGCCATGATATTTTCCTTTAACTGGCGGGGGTAGGGGACGGAAAAACGCTCTTTTATCTGAGTAAGGCGCCCGTCACGGTCGTAGACCACCTTGCAGGTGAGCAGGTTGTGCCACATACAGGTGGTGTAGCTGTTGTGGGGCTGGAACCGCTCCACCACCTCCGCGACGCCTTCGGCGAACGCGTCCAGATCCCGGTAGAGAATGTCGATGTCGATCCCGTTGTTCAGGCGGCAGTTGTCCTCATATTCCCAGAAATGGTTCCCGATCTCCATAAGGCAGCAGTATTTGGACAGAATATGTTTCCGCGTGTCCTCGGGAATGGGGCGGGTGCAGTACAGATAGACGTCGTAATCAGAGGCTTCGTCATACAGCGCCCCGGCGCGGGAGCCTCCCAGGGCGAGGGCCTCCACCTCCTCCAGTGCGCAAAGTTCCTCGAACAGCTTGTCAACCATTTGATGGTTCCTCCTTAAAAATCAAATGACAGATGGGGGTTGGGCCCATGGATTTTTTCAATACTGATTGACCCAGTTGGCGATCAAAAACTGGGGCACCAGCCACGCGGCCATGAAAATGAGGAAGTTGACCACGGTCAGCGAGGCGAAGGCCCCCACCGAGGTGAGGTAGAAGGTGAGGCACAGCCCGACAACCGACCCGCCCAGGGCGAAGACCAGCCCCCACCAGGTGGCCAGGCGCAGCCTGCGCCCCCCTACCACCGCGTCGCAGTAGACGCTTAAGCCTTCCCGGCTCAGCAGGGCCACAAGGCCGCCCACCTCCTCCGGGTCGGGCTTGGACAGCTGCAGCCGCCGGTCCACCGGGGGGAACTCCATCCTGTCCACCGGCAGCTTGAACTTCTGCTCCAGCAGGGCGGGGATCAGGTTGGGATCCCGGGTGGCCAGCACGGGGGCAGCCCCCGCCTTCAGCAGGGCGGACAGGCTGGGATTCACCCCGTCGCCCATGGCGTAGCTCAGCAGAAACAGCCCGGACAACTGCCCGTTGATGGCGCAGAAAATGGCGTTTTTGATGTTGTGGCCGGGAGGGAGAGGCACTTCCATCAGGTGCATATAGGCGGAGGTGCCCACCAGCACCTCCTGCCCCCGGATGACGCCGGAGGCGCCGCCCTCGTGCCACTCCAGGCCGGACACCTCCCGGTAGAGGGCGCCGTGGGTGCGCAGCAGATCGTGGAAGGGGCGGGTGAGGCCGCAGTCCATCACGCGCAGCATGGTGGCGGTGTAGCCCACCACCTTTTCCGTGGCCGCGCCGCCGAACACCTTCACCTGGGCCACCGTCACCGAGCCGGTGGGGAACAGATCCAGATCGCTGACGATGACACCGCCCTGGCGGCATCGGACGGCCCCCGTCCAGCCGGCCAGCGCCGCGCCTACCTTATTTAAACGCTCCGCCAGCTTGCGGTAGGGGATGGCGAAGGCCAGCAGGGCGGACCAGGAGGAGGCGGCGGTGAAGCAGGCGGACGCCGCCCAGGCCAGCCGCTCCGGCGCGCCCTGGCCGGCGGAGGCCATCACTGAGCACAGCAGCGCCCCCAGCAGCAGCAGGGGGGCGGCCACGCGGTAGGCGGCATGGCCCCCGTCCTCCATCTGGAGCTGGCTGCCAAAGCCCAGGGCGGAGCCGGAGATTTTGGTGTAAGTAGGCTTGCTGGACCACAGCTTGTCCGCCATGGACACTATATAGGGGGCGCGGACGTGGGCCGCGGCCTTGGCGGACAGACGGTTCCCCCGGCGGCGGGCGTGTTCCCCCCGCAGGGCGAAGGCCAGCCCCAGGGCCGCCACCGCCGAGAAGGGCAGAAAACCGTCCCGCCCGTCCATGTTCGGGGCGGTGAGCCCGTCTGCCAGGGTGAACACCCAGGAGAACAGCAGGATGGTCTCTCCCCGGGGGTGAAGGGTGAAGAGCTGCTTTCCCCCGGCGGCGATGATCTCGTAGCAAAGCGTGCCCTCCAAAAGCAGCAGGGCGGTGAGAATCCAGCAGCGCAGCTGGAACACTCCGACCCCCTCCCCGGCCAAGGAAGCCCAGGGCAGGAAGGGCAGCTCCACCGAACACAAGACGGCAGCCAGAGCCAGCAGCATGGAAAACCTCACCCGGACGCTCTGGCCCTTCAGCCCCTTCTGGTACCGGGCGGCCAGCTTGGCGGGAGGGGTGTCCGGCGGAAGCTGGCGGGGTTTGACCACCCGGAGCCTGGGCCGGCGGGGGGGAGCGTCCTCATCGGGCAGCTCCTCCTTGTCCACGCCGGGGATGTACTTTTCCGCCTTCCGCGTCTCCTCGTCCGGCTCGGCCTGGTCGTACATATGGTCGGCGTAGTTGTCCACCCGGCGCAGCAGGGTGTGGAGATGTGCCCCGATGGTGCGGCCCACGTTTTCCGGGACGATCTCCGGGATGGGCTCGTCCGTTTTGGTCTTGGCGGCGGGCTTCTTTGCCGCCGCCCGAATGGGGGGCTGGGGGGCGTCCTCCCCATCAGGGGGCAGCACGGGAAGCTTTTCCGTGGGGAAGTCCACCACTTTTTGGGGCTTTTCGCCCTTGGGCGGTTCGGGGTTGGCCTTCCTGCCTTTGGAGCCGTATTCCGCCAGGATCTCGTCTACGGTGTACTCCCGCCCGCCCGGTTTTTTCGTTTCATCGGACATGGATACACCCCCTTATTGGCGTTGTCTAACAGCTTCGTAAAGCACCACAGCCGCCGCGGCGGAGGCGTTGAGGGAGTTGAGCTGCCCCTTCATGGGGATGGACACCAAAAAGTCGCACTGCTCCCGCACCAGGCGGCCCATGCCGTCTCCCTCGCTGCCGATGACAATGGCGGCGGGGCCCTTCAGGTCGGCGTCATACAGGCTCGTTCCGCCGTCGGCGGCGGTGCCGAACACCCACAGCCCCTCGTCCTTCAATTCCTTCAGTACGGCGGTCAGGTTGGGCACCCGGGCCACGGGCAGGTAGCTTACCGCCCCGGCGCTGGTCTTGGCCACGATGGCGGTCAGGCCGGCGGAGCGCCGCTTGGGGATGATGACCCCGTGGGCCCCGGCGCACTCGGCGGTACGGATCACCGCCCCCAGGTTGTGGGGGTCGGACAGCTCGTCGCACACCACGATCAGTGGGGCCTCCCCCTTTTCCCGGGCGGCGGCGAGGATGTCGTCCACGCTGGCGTACTCCCGGACGGCGGCCACGGCGATGACGCCCTGGTGGCTCTTGGTGCGGCTCATGCCGTCCAGCTTGCGCCGGTCGGCCTCGGTGACCACGATACCCTTGTTCCGGGCGGTGGAGGCGATGTGGCCCAGGGTGGCGTCCGTCTCCCCCCGGGCGATGTAGATCTTGTCGATGGCGGTTCCAGCCCGCAGGGCCTCAATGACGGCGTTGCGCCCCTCGATGAGGCCGTCGGCCTCCGCTTCCAGCGGCTTGCGCTGGTTTTTATCCTCACGCATGGGAAAAACTCCTTTTGCTCTGTGGCGTTTTGGGTTACAATATCAGCAATAATCAAGTATACCATAATTTCCGCCGGGGCGAAAGGGGGGAAAGGCCATCTTTTTCCTCGCCTTTTTTCGTCATAGAAAGTTTACACCCCGGCGAAGAACATTTCTTGTTTTTGCCGGCAAGGTGTGGTATACTTCCATAGCAGTATCCTGAAAAAGCGATATTGGCCCGGGGATTTGCCCCATTGATAAAGGAGGTTGTGCCTATGGCCGGCCCGCTCAAGCCCAACGATCCCAACCGCCGCGACGACCAGAACGGCGGCGACGACAGAAAACGCAGCCCGCTGGGGTTTTTCAGCATCGTCCTGTGGGCGGTGATGCTGGTGTTCCTGCTGAATATGTGCCGCAGCTCGGTGGAAAAGGCCACCGTGCAAGAGGTGGACTACTCCGACTTTGTCAAATGGGTAGAGGCGGGTTACGTGGACGAGATCAAGCTGGAGTCCACGGTATACACCTTTTCCCTGAAGGAGAACGCCCCCCCGCTGAAGGAGCTGGTGGACGAGATGTCCGGCACCTACGGCACCGGGGCGCTGCAAAGCATCTTCGGTCCGTTTGACCGCAAGGATCTGGAGACCGCCGCCAGCAGTTCCATCAAGTTCCAGGTGGGCCCGGTGCACCACGACGGGTTCGTGCAGTGGCTGGAAGCGAACGGCGTGGAACATTACGGCACCGACCCGGTGACCCAGGAACAGCAGATGTTCTCCATCATTGTGGGCAATGTGGTGCCCATCCTGCTCATGGTGGTGGGGCTGATGTTCCTCTACCGCTATATGTTCAAAAAGATGGGCTCCGGCGGAGGCTTCGGCGGTATCGGCGGCGTGGGCAAGTCCAATGCCAAGGTGTACGTGGAGAAAAAGACCGGCGTCACATTCAAGGACGTGGCGGGCCAGGACGAGGCCAAGGAGAGCTTGGAGGAGATCATCGACTTCCTCCACAACCCCGGCAAGTACACCGAGATCGGCGCCAAGCTGCCCAAGGGCGCGCTGCTGGTGGGCCCGCCGGGTACCGGCAAGACCCTGCTGGCCAAGGCTGTGGCCGGCGAGGCCAACGTGCCCTTCTTCTCCATCTCCGGCTCCGACTTCGTGGAGATGTTCGTGGGCGTGGGCGCGTCCCGTGTCCGTGACCTGTTCAAAGAGGCCAGCAAGATGGCCCCCTGCATTATCTTCATCGACGAGATCGACACCATCGGCAAGTCCCGCGACAACCGCATGGGCGGCAACGACGAGCGGGAGCAGACCCTGAACCAGCTGCTGGCCGAACTGGACGGCTTCGACCCCGGCAAGGGCGTCATTGTGCTGGGCGCCACCAACCGGCCCGAGGTGCTGGACAAAGCCCTGCTGCGTCCCGGACGGTTTGACCGGCGCATCACCATCGACCGACCCAACCTGGCGGGCCGTCTGGCGACTTTGCAGGTGCACACCCGCAAGATCAAGCTGGCGGAGGACGTTGACCTCAATAAGATCGCCCTGGCTACCGCGGGCTGCGTGGGCGCGGATCTGGCCAACCTGGTGAACGAAGCGGCGCTCCGCGCGGTGCGAAAGGGCCGCAGGCTGGTCACCCAGGAGGATCTGCTGGCCTCCTTTGAGTTCGTTATCGCGGGCAGCGAGAAGAAAAACTCCGTCCTCACCGAGTTCGAGCGCAAGCTGGTGGCCTATCACGAGGTGGGCCACGCCATGGTGGCTTATAAGCAGAAGAATGCCGAGCCGGTGCAGAAGATCACCATCGTCCCCCACACCGAGGGCAGTTTGGGCTACACCCTGCTGATGCCCGAGGAGGACAAGACCAACCTGCGCACCCGGGAAGAGCTGATGGCAAAAATCACTGTGTCCATGGGCGGCCGTGCCGCCGAGGAAGTGGTGATGAACACCATGACCAACGGCGCGTCCCAGGACATCCAGGAGGCCACCAACATCGCCCGGAACATGGTGGCCATGTACGGCATGAGCGAGGAATTCGGCATGATGGCCTTGGGCTCCGTCCGCAACCAGTATCTGGACGGCGGCTATGGCCTGGACTGCGCCCAGGATACCGCCGCCGTGATGGATAAGGCCGTCAAGGCGGTGCTGGACGTGTGCTACAAGGATGCGGTGGAGGTCATCCGCGCCAACCGGGAGGACATGGACAAGGTGGTGGCCTACCTGCTGGAGAAGGAGACCATCACCGGCGGCGAGATGGTGGCCATCATCGAGGGGCGCGACCCCGCGCTGGTGGAAGGGGCCTATACCTCCACCCACGCCAAGCCCAAGCTGTCCGGGGACCAGTCCCTGGGGGACATTGAGCCTCCGGCCAAGCACGTTCACATCGTGAATGAGCCCATCCCCATGCCGCCCCCGGCAGAAGGGGACGGGGAACCCCCGGAAGGGGAAGGGCCAGAGCCGCCCGAACAGCCCAAAGAGTAAAAAGAATCCCGCCCGGAGCATGGCTCCGGGCGGGGATTTTTGTTCTGTCTTTTGCTGGAGTCAGCCCACAATCGTGGCGTCCAGGCCCAGCTGGGCCAGCGCGGCGTCCAGCCAGGGCTGGTTCACCGATTCTGTGAGGATACCGCCGTCTGCGTTCAGCATATCCCGCTGGGCGTCGGTGAGTTGGCTCAGGGGGATTTGCCCGCCATCAATGGGCACCATGTAGTCCCAGGCGTTCTCGCCCAGCATGGAGCAGGAGCCGTCTTCAGCCATGAAGAACTCAGCCCAGCCGTAGTCGTCGATGGTGCCGCCCACGATCACGTAGCCCTTGTTCCCGGTCTTGGGGTCGGTGCGCTCGTAGATATAGGGGGTGTTTTCGTCCACCTTCTCGGTGATGTCAACCTTCTCGCCGTCGGCCTCGAACCACAGCCGTCCGTTCTCCACAGTGATGGGGCTGTTCTCCTGACCGTCATAGACGAAGTGTCCCTCGCCCGTTCCGGGCATGATAGTGGCCGAGCCCCCGGCCACGAAATTGTACACCTGGGCGGGCAGGCCCGCCGCGATGGACAGCGCGCACCCCACCGCCAGCGCCGCCACCAGCACCAGCGCCTTCACGGACGGCATACGCCGCTTCTGAGTACCCTTATTTTCCAACATATCCATGATTTCCTCCTTTTTTTCATCGCTCAGCATGACCTGCCGCATCATATGCCTGTAATCCTTCATCATCGCTCAGCTCCTTTTTCAGCATGGCCCGGGCCCGGGCCATGCGCGTCTGTACTGCCGTGCGGGAAATGTTCAGAATGTCCCCGATCTCCCCCTGGTCGTAACCCTCCCAGTAATATAGGTGGATCACCGCCCGGTACTTGGGGGGAAGGGCCATCACCGCGTCCCACACCTCCCGGTCGGACTCGTCCCGGAAGGGGAGGGACTCGTCCAGCTCTCCCACGTTCCTCCGCCAGAAGGACCGCAGCTGGCTTTTGCAGGCGTTGGCGGCGCAGGTGAGCAGCCACGCCTTTTCACGCCCGGGCAGCAGAGCCGTTTTGCCCTCCGCCAGCCGGAGGAACACGCTCTGGCACACGTCCTCCGCGTCGGCGCGCGCGCCCAGATAGCTGTACGCCAGCCGGAACACATCGTCGCCGTATTGGCGGAAGAGATCCGCCAGCTGTTCGGTGTCCATTGCGGTGCCCCCTTTCTTGCCGCTGTGTTTTGTAGCTACGTCCATAAAACGATTGAGGGGGCCGGATTATCACACGCCCCCAGGAATTTTTTATGAAAAAGCGGCCGGCCGGCTTTGCCGCCGGCTGGCCGCCATCTGTTTTATTGTTCCGGCGCCTGCCCTGCCAGCGCCAGCTCCCGGTTGGCGAAATACCGCTCCCGGTCGATGGTGTGGGTGCGCAGGTAGTCCGCCCACCGGGCATACGCGCTGTAGACAAAGTGGCACCCGTCGTTGGCAAGCTCCGCGGGAAGCTGGCCGTCCGCGCCGGTGTACGCCTCGGCGGTGTTGAGCAGCACCACTTTTTTCTCCGCCGCCAAGCGGATGATGGCCTCGTTGAACTTGCCCAGGTTCCCGTTGTTGATGTACGCCGCCAGATTGTTCCGCCGGCACATGGCGTCGTTCAGCGGGGGCATGACCTGCAAATACACCACCGCGTCCGGCTGGAGCGCGATGATTTTGTCCAGCAGTTCGCTCAATCCGCTCTCATAGGTCTCGGCGGAATAGCCCAGCTCGTTGACCCCCAGCATGATGTACACATTGTCGTACTGCTTCAGCGCCAGGGCCCCCATGAGATTGTACGTTTGACCGTCTTTCTCGATAAAACGGAACTCCTCGTCGTCCGCGCGGAACACCGTCATGCCCCGGGCCCAGTAGAAGTCCCCATGCTTCAGGCCGCTGAATAGCTGGAAGCCCTCAGTGCGGGAGTCGCCCAGAAACACGGAGTTGTCGAAAAAGCTGTCGTCCTCCACCGGCTCGCTCTCCTCCAGCGGTGTGCCGAACGCATAGGGCTCCACCGGCTCAGGGGTGGGGGTGG
>CAMWRX010000036.1 GCA_947176765.1 uncultured bacterium | reverse complement strand
ATCATTTATTTTATAAAATTACCCATCTCACTCCCCAAAAAAAAACAAGCACGTCGTCTATCCGCCCGCATCGAGTTCCCCACCAAAACAACCCCCCCCCCCCCCCCCCCCCCCCTCCGCTGGTGGAGGCGAGGGGAGTCGAACCCCTGTCCGAAAGCGCTTCCACAGGAACTTCTCCGAGCGCAGACGATCGTTTACATTCCCTTACTCAGGCGTGGGTCGTCACACTACTGGGCTTGGTAGAGTCATGATGCGTGGCACGGTCAACTCTTTCCGTACTCACGGGCACCACTCAGATGACGCCCCGGCCCGGCTCGTGGTCCTTCCGGGCGGGACGGCCGCGTTAAGCCGCGGCGAGAACTACGTTATCGTCGTTCTTTAATTTATAATTGCCCGTTTTTAGGATGTCAGGCGCATCCGCTCGCTATTCCTGCTTCTGTACCCCCGTCGAAACCAGTACGCCCCCATGCGGCCGAAGGCCGCAGGACCGGTCGTTCATCACATGGCCGCAGGCCGTGTGATGAATGACGGTCCCGACGCCCGTCGGTCTTTCAGGACCTTGTTCACAAGCGCGAAAGCTCACTCATTTCGCTGCCCCTCCTCTCCAAATCGAACCCGCTACGCTGGGCTTCGATTTGGGGGCGGCCTGCGGCCGCCGTTACGGGAGAATTTAGTGGCGGCTTCGCCGCTTTCTTTCATTTATTTCCATCCGCCAGGCTGTACCTGCCGGAGTGAAAACTTCCTTACACCTTCTCCGGCGCGGGATAGTCCACGCCCTGGGTGTCCACGGTCATCTTTTTCATCTTCTGATCCTTCTTGGGCCGGTCGTTCCAGTCCCGCTTGGCGCCCACGATGGCGTCCGCCGTCTCCATGCCCTCGACCACCTTGCCAAAGGCGGCATAAGCGCCGTCCAGGTGGGGCGCGTCATCCACCATGACAAAGAACTGGCTGCCCGCAGAGTTGGGGTCCATGGTGCGGGCCATGGACAGCACGCCCCGCTCGTGGATCAGGTCGTTCTGAACGCCGTTCTGGGCAAACTCGCCCTTGATGGAGTACCCCGGGCCTCCCATGCCAGTGCCGTCGGGGTCGCCGCCCTGGATCATGAAGCCGGGAATCACCCGGTGGAAGATCAGCCCGTCATAAAACCCGGACTGAACCAGGGAAATAAAGTTGTTCACCGTATTGGGCGCGACGTCGGGGTACAGCTCCGCCTTCATCACGCCGCCGTCTTCCATTTCAATGGTGACGATGGGATTGCTCATTTCAATCACATCCCTTTCCTTTTCAATAGCGGCCCCGTGAGGCCCGGTCCATCTCACGCTTGGCGTCCCGCTGGGCGGCGGCCTCCCGCTTGTCGTACAGCTTTTTGCCCTTAGCCAATGCCAGCTCCACCTTCACCCTGGGACCGGAGAAGTACAGCGACAGCGGGATCAGCGAATAGCCGTCCTGCTGCACCTTAGCCTGGAGCTTTCTGATCTCCCGGCGGTGGAGCAGCAGCTTCCGGGTGCGCCGGGGATCCTTGTTGAAGATGTTGCCCTTCTCATAGGGGGAAATGTGCATCCCGTACAGGAACATCTCGCCGTCCTTTACCGAGCAGAAGGAGTCCCGCAGGTTGACCGCGCCCAGCCGGATGGATTTGACCTCCGTGCCCGCCAGCTCGATACCGGCCTCGTACTTGTCCTCGATGAAGTAATCGTGGAACGCCTTCCGGTTGGAGGCGATCTGCTTGGTGGATTGCTTGCCCATGTCCGGCGTCCCTCCTTTGTATCATCGTAGTATGACAGCATACCACATCGCCCGCTCGAATGCAAGGGAAAATCGCTTGAGGCAAGATTACAATTATGTTACGCCCCATTCAAAATCCACTCTTGTTTTTGGGAGAGGAATAGCATATAATATCATAGTTTCTAGTCAGGGAAAGGGAGGACGCGTATGGACACACGGCCCATCGGCGTGTTCGACTCCGGCCTGGGGGGGCTCACCGCGCTGCGGGAGCTGGCCCGGATCATGCCGGATGAGGATCTGATCTACTTCGGTGACACCGGGCGGGTTCCTTACGGAAGCCGTTCCAAGGAGATTTTAGTGAAATACGCCCGGCAGGACACGACTTTTCTGCGGTCTTTTGATCCCAAGGCCATTGTCATCGCCTGCGGCACCGTGTCTACCACCGCCCTGGACGTGCTCCGGGAGGAAAACGACATCCCCGTGTTCGGCGTGGTGGAACCCACCGCCCGGGCCGCCGTCCATGTGACCCACAACGGGCGGGTGGGTCTCATCGGCACCAACGCGTCCATCCGCTCCGGTGCTTATGAGCGGGCCCTGTATGCCCTGCGCCCCGATATGTCCATCACCGCCCGGGCCTGCCCCCTGCTGGTTCACCTGGTGGAGAACGGCCGCTTCCAGCCCGGCGACGTGGTGGCGGAAACTGTGGTCTCCGAGTACTTAGCCCCCGTGAAGGCCGCGGGGGTGGACACCCTGATCTTGGGGTGTACCCACTATCCCCTGCTGCGGGAGGTCATTGGCGCGTATATGGGCCCTGGCGTAACCCTGGTGGACGCGGGGGAGCAGTGCGCCCGGTGGGTGAAGAAGCATCTGGAGTGGGACGGCCTGCGCAACGAGCGCCCCGGCGCGGGGCGGCACCGCTATTACGTTAGCGACAGCACCGAGGGCTTCACCTCCCTGGCCTCTGTCTTTTTAGGCGAGGACGTGGCCGGTGAGGTGGAACAGATTGAGATCACAGCCTATTAACGCAGCGCGAGAACAGCCAATGGAGAGGATAACCATGACTGACAACGTGATCATATCCATCAAAGGAAAGCAATTGTACGCCGAGAGCAGCCCTGACGAGATCGAGCTGGTCACCTCAGGCACCCTGAAGCGGGACAGCCTGGGCGGCTTCACCGTCTCCTACCAGGAGAGCGAGCTCACCGGCCTGGAGGGCACCACCACCAAGCTGCACATACACGGCGGCAAGGTGACCCTTCTGCGGGAGGGCAACATCAACTCCCAGATGGTGTTCGAGGAGGGCAGGCGGCACCTGTCCATGTACGAAACCCCTTACGGGGAGCTGTCCATCGGGGTGAACACCCGCCGGATGCGCTCCACCCTGGGGGAGGCGGGGGGCGATCTGGAGATCGACTACGCCATTGAGATCGACAACCTGCTGGCGGGACAAAATCTGTTCCGCATGAACGTGAAGAAAAATCCGCCCCTACGCCAATGAGGGCGGGCAAGAAAAGGAGTTTTTTACCATGGCGAATCTGATCCAGGCCGCCCGGGAACAGGTGGCCCAGCTCACACAAGCCGCTTATGAAAAGGCCGCCGCCCAGGGGCTGCTCCCGGCGGGGCAGGAGATCCATGGAACCGTTGAGGTGCCCAAGGACAGCAAAAACGGGGATTTTGCCTCCTCCTTCGCCATGGCGGGAGCCAAAGCCCTGCACATGGCCCCGAGGGCCATTGCCCAGATCATCCTGGACCACCTGGAGCTGGAGGGCACCCTCTTCCAGCGGGCCGAGATCGCCGGCCCTGGGTTCCTCAACTTCTTCTATGCCCCCCGCTGGTACGGCGAGGTGCTCTTTGCCGTGGAGGCCGAGCCGGACACCTACGGCGCCTGCGATGAGGGCAAGGGCCAGCGGGTCATGGTGGAGTTCGTGTCCGCCAACCCCACCGGCCCCATGCACATGGGCAACGCCCGGGGCGGCGTGCTGGGCGACACCCTGGCCAACGTGCTCTCACGGGCGGGCTGGGCCGCCTGGAAGGAGTTCTATGTCAATGACGCGGGCAACCAGGTCCACAAATTCGCCATGTCCATTCACGCCCGGTATATGCAGCTCATCCTGGGTGAGGACAACTACCCCTTCCCCGAGGACGGCTATCAGGGCGACGACATCCGGGAACTGGCCCAAGCGTTTTATGCGGCCCACGGGGACGCCTACAAGGACGCTCCCGAGGACAAGTGGCTGGACGATATGAGTGCCTTCGGCCTGGAGCGCAACATCCCCAAGATGAAGGACGACCTGCGCAAGTACGGCATCGAGTACGACCAGTGGTTCTTCGAGTCGGAGCTGCACAACAGCGGGTACGTGGCCGAGACGGTGGCCCTGCTCACCGAAAAGGGCTGGACGTATGAAAAGGAAGGGGCGCTGTGGCTGAACACCACAGAGCTTTTGAAGGAGAAGTTCATCCGGGAGGGCAAGACCCGGGAGCAGGCGGACAAGCTGGATCTGAAGGACGACGTGCTGCGTCGGGCCAACGGCTTCTATACCTACTTCGCCGCCGACATCGCCTACCACCGCAACAAGTTTGAAAAGCGGGGCTTCGACAAGGTCATCAACGTGTGGGGTGCCGACCACCACGGCCACGTGGCCCGGCTCCAGGCGGCGCTGGACGGTCTGGGGCTGGACGGCTCTACTCGTCTGGTCATCGTGCTGATGCAGCTGGTGAACCTTTTGCAGGACGGCAAGCCGGTGCGGATGTCCAAGCGGACGGGCAAGGCTATCGCCCTCCACGACCTGCTGGACGAGATCAGCGTGGACGCCGCCCGGTATTACTTCAACAACCGCGCCGCCACCAGCCCCCTGGACTTCGACCTGGATCTGGCGGTGCGTCAGGACAGCGACAACCCGGTGTATTATGTGCAGTACGCCCACGCCCGCATCTGCTCCCTCATTGCCAACCTGGCCGAGGACGGGGCGGCTGTACCCCCCTGCGCCAATATTGATCCCGCCCTGCTGTCTACCGACGAGGAGCGCTCCCTGGTCAAGACCCTGGCCCAGTACCCGGAGGAGATCCGGCTGGCCGCCCGGGACTACGACCCCAGCCGAATCAACCGCTACCTCACCACTCTGGCGGGTGACTTCCACCGCTTCTATAACGCCTGCCGTATGAAGGGCGAGGAGGCCGCCCTCCAGTCCGCCCGCCTCAAGCTGGCCGACTGCACCAGGCTGGTGCTGGCCAACGGGCTGGGCCTGCTGGGCGTGACCGCGCCCAATAAGATGTAACACCCTCTGGCGGGGGCGAGACGTTACTTTCTGCTCGTGCAGAAAGTAACCAAAGACACGCTTAGAGGGTGACCGCCGGTTCGACTTCGGGCGCTAAGGACGCGCCCTCGCTCACAGGACGGCCACCCCCTAAGAACCCCCGGGAACGAAGGGCCCGCCAATCGTAACAGCGTGGTGACCCTTCCGGCGCGTGGGGCTTTCGCACGGATTTTCCCCCATTTGTGCTGCCGCTGATGTCCAGTCACTGAATATGATGCGGCCCACGGTTTGCGCCTGCGTGGTTGGGTTTAATCACCGTGTCAGCTCCAGCGCAAGCCGGAAACCTGCGCGGAAATAAGCACATTCCCGCAGTTCCCCAATCGCAAGTTGTTCACACAGCAAATCATCTATACGTGACGCTATGTTATCATCCAGAGTTGCGGTCAGCCGTTTCACCGCATCGTCTTGATGGCTCGTGCGGAGGCTATACTCACCATCTTCATTTAAAATATCCTCCACAACCGTTTTACTCAGGCAATTATAAAAATCTTCCATAATGCTGGTCATTTGATTGTCTCCTTTTGTTCTTGAACAATCGGTCTATAATTATTATACTTAGAACAAACGGTCTTGTCAAGGGGTGGGGTTCTTTTTATGGAAATTTTAGCGAAACGTCTTTTAGAACTGAGGAGCAAGAAAAATTTGAGTCGCAGAGTAGTCGCGGCCAGCACCGGCATGACTGAGCGGACATATCAGCGTTACGAAAATGCGGAACGTGATCCAAGCGCACCTGCGCTGCTGGCTTTGGCAGATTATTACGATGTATCTGCGGACTATCTGCTGGGCAGAACGGACGAGCAGAAATAGCACACGGCCCCATACCAACGCAACCACTTAGGCGTTCTCAGGAGAACCACGGCAAGACAGTACACAAACCAAGCAGGCCCCCGTGGGCCGGAAAACGAAGGGAAATCCATTCGTCACCTGCGCAAGCCGGAAAGATTCCGCCCATTGTAAAGCGGCGACCGGGGATACCTAAGGGGCAGGAGCCCCTTAGGCGCGCTCTTTGGTTACTTTCTCTCGCGCGAGAGAAAGTAACCCGCCGGAGGCACCACTCGCTGGAAGCGAACCGCCGGAGGCACCACCCGCTGGAAGCGGGCCGCCCGAGGCGCTCACCCCGGCAAGGGAAAAATTTCTCATTAGGGGTTGCAATTGGCGGCAAACCGTGATAATATGTTAATGTATGTATGGTAAGGAAGGAGTGAGGCGCGCGCCTCACTCTTTCTTTTGAACAAAGGAGCTGACGCCAAATGGCAAAGGTGACCGACGCGGTGGCCGAGCTGGCTCTGCCCATTGTGGAGCGGGCGGGCTGCACACTGTGGGACGTGGAATACGTCAAAGAAGCCGGGGAGTGGTTCCTCCGGGTCTACATCGACCGGGAGGGCGGCGTGGACATCGACTGCTGCGAGGCGGTCTCCCGCCCGCTGTCCGACGCGCTGGACGAGGCCGATCCCATTCAGGGCAGCTACACCTTCGAGGTGTCCTCCGCCGGACTGGACCGGGCGCTGAAAAAGCCCGAGCATTTTCAGCAGTGCATGGGGCAGAAGGTGGATGTGAAGCTCTACCGCCCGGTGGACGGCGGCAAGGAGCGCACAGGGGCCCTCACCGGATACGAGGACGGAGCCGTCAGCGTGGACGGCGTCCGCTTTGAGAAGAAAGACGTGGCCCAGGTTCGGCTGCACGTCGAGTTTTGAAGGAGCTGAACGATATGGCTAAGAAAAAGATCGCCGCAAAGAGCATGGAACTGGACGCCAAAGAGTTTTTCGCCGCCATCTCCGATATTGAGAAGGAAAAGGGCATCCCCAAAAGCTATATGCTGGAGAAGATCACCCTGGCCCTGGTGGCCGCCTACAAGCGGGATCACGAGGGCATCACCGACAACGTGGTGGTGGACGCCAACGAGGAGCAGGAGTCCGTCCGGATGTTCGTCAAGAAGGACGTGGTGGAGGTGGTGGACAATCCCCACACCGAAATCAGCCTGGAGGACGCCCAGCGCGCCCTGCCCCGGGCCCAGCTTGGCGATGTGCTGCGCATTGAGATCAAGCCCAAAAACTTCGGCCGCATCGCCGCCCAGACCGCCCGCCAGGTCATCATCCAGGGTATGCGCGAGGCGGAGCGGGACATGGTATTCGGCGAGTTCTCCTCCAAGGAGCACGAGATCCTCACCGGCACTGTCACCCGGGTGGACGAGCGCAACGGTTCGGTGGCCATCCGGCTCACCTCCGGTTCCGAGTTCACCGACGCGTTCCTGTCCGCCGGAGAGCAGGTCAAGGGCGAGGTCATCCACGAGGGTGACCGGGTAAGGGTGTACGTGGTGGAAGTCCGTCAGGCCACCCGCGGGCCCCAGGTGCTCATCTCCCGCACCCATCCTGGGCTGGTGAAGCGGCTGTTTGAGCTGGAGGTGCCCGAGATCTACGACGGCACCGTGATCGTCAAGTCCATTGCCCGGGAGGCGGGCAGCCGCACCAAGCTGGCCGTGTGGAGCGAGGACGAGAACGTGGATCCCATCGGCGCCTGCGTGGGCCCCCGGGGCCAGCGGGTCAACGCCGTGGTCACCGAGCTGCGGGGCGAAAAGGTGGATATCATCAAATACTCCGATGACCCCAGCCAATATGTGGCCGCCGCCCT
Source organism: uncultured bacterium (assembly GCA_947176765.1). Taxonomy (GTDB): domain Bacteria; phylum Bacillota; class Clostridia; order Oscillospirales; family Oscillospiraceae; genus Enterenecus. Next base: position 20,145 of record CAMWRX010000036.1, on the reverse strand, counting down.
GGCCCCCGCCGACGTCATCAGCGTGGTGGAGCTGGAGCCGGGAAGCTGCCGGGTGGTCGTCCCCGACGACCAGTTGTCCCTGGCTATCGGCAAGGAGGGCCAGAACGCCCGGCTTGCCGCCCGTTTGACGGGCTTTAAAATCGACATCCGTCCCGCCAGCGCCCCCGAGCCCCCTGAGGAGGAGCCGGGCAGCGACGAGGAGGATATTGAGGTAATGGAGTAATCCTTCACAGGGGAGGGAGCGTAATGCCCAAGAAAATACCCATGCGCCAATGTCTTGGCTGCCGGGAGATGAAGCCCAAGCCTGAGCTGATTCGGGTGGTGCGCTCCCCCGAGGGGGAATTGTCATTGGACTTCCGGGGGAAAAAGCCGGGTCGGGGGGCCTACCTCTGTCCTGACCCCGCCTGTTTGGCAAGGGCGAAAAAGAGCCGCGCCATTGAGCGGGCGCTGTCCGCCCAAGTGGCCCCGGAGGTCTGGGAGGCGCTGGAAGCGCAGATGAAGGCGGGTGACGGCGGTGACTGACAGCGCCCTATCCCTGCTGGGCCTGGCCCTGCGGGGGAGCAACCTCGCCGTGGGCGAGGAGCCGGTGCAGGATGCCTGCAAAATCCACAGGGCGCGGCTGGTCATGTCCGCCGCGGACGCCGCCCAGAACAGCGTTGACCGCGCGGTCCGGCTGGCGGAAACGGGCGGCGTGCCCTGGATCCGCCTTCCCTGGGACAAGGAAACCCTGGGAGGCGCGCTGGGCCGGAAGCTGTGCGCCATGGCGGCCCTGACCGATCAGGGGCTGGCGGCCGCGTTCGCGGAAAAGCTGATCCAGGCAGACGAAAGCCTGCGCCCCGCCCTGGAACCCCTGCTGACCGAGAAAAAGAAACCGCGGGCCGAAAAGAAGCCCGCTCCACGCGAATCATAGGAGGTGGCCTGTTTGAGCCTTGCGAAACTGAACGCCAGAGATGTGGCCAAGGACTTTGGGATGCAAGCCAAAGCCATTACCGCCATTCTGACCGAACATACCAAAGAGACCGTGTCTCCCACCAAGATTTTAACGGACCGGGAGCTGTCCATTATTTTTGAGCACCTGACCCAGCACAACCAGGTGGACTCCATTGAGTCCATCTATGCCGACGTGTACCACGAGCCCAAGCAGGAGGCGGCGCCCGCCCCCAAGGCCGAGCAGCCCGCCCCCAAGAAGGAGGGCAAGGCCGCTCCCGCGCCCCAGGGCCAGGGCAAGGCCGCTCCCGCCCAGAAGGAACAGCCCAAGCAGGCTGCTCCCTCCAAGCCCGTCAGCCGTACCCCCGAGAAAAAGGTGGTGGACACCCGCAAGGGCGGCGGCCCCAACCTGGAGAAGTACGACCAGCGGCTGGAGGATCTGGCTCCCGACAAGGCCAACCGGATGCAGACCGGCAAGCAGAAGTTCCAGAACCGGGGGGGCAAAAACCGGAACCAGAACTTCGGCAGCAAGCGCAAGCAGGAGGAGCAGGACCGTATGCGCCGCCTCCAGCTTGAGATCGCCAAAAAGGCCCCGCTGACGGTGAAGATCCCCGACGAGATCGGCGTGGGCGAGCTGGCCTCCCGGATGAAAAAGACCGGGGCCGAGGTGGTCAAGTGCCTGATCCGCAACGGCGTGATGGCCTCCCTGTCCGACATCATCGACTACGACACCGCCGCCCTGGTCGCCATGGAGCTGGGCTGCAAGGTGGAGAAAGAAGTCATCGTCACCATTGAGGAGCGGCTCATCGACACCGCCGAGGACAAGGAAGAGGATCTGGAGTCCCGCGCCCCTGTGGTGGTGGTCATGGGCCACGTGGACCACGGCAAGACCTCCCTGCTGGACTATATCCGCGACGCCAACGTGGTGTCCGGCGAGGCGGGCGGCATCACCCAGCACATCGGCGCTTATCAGGTCGAGGTGAACGGCAAGCCCATCACCTTCCTGGACACGCCGGGCCATGAGGCGTTCACCGCCATGCGTGCCCGTGGCGCCATGGTCACCGACATCGCCATCCTGGTGGTCGCCGCCGACGACGGCATCATGCCCCAGACCGTGGAGTCCATCAACCACGCCAAGGCCGCCAACATCCCCATCATCGTAGCCATCAACAAGATGGATAAGCCCGAGGCCAACCCCGAGCGCATCAAGCAGCAGCTCACCGAGTACGAGCTGGTGCCCGAGGAGTGGGGCGGCGAGACGATTATCTGCCCCATTTCCGCCAAGACCGGCATGGGCATCGACAATCTGCTGGAAATGGTCACCCTCACCGCCGAGGTGCAGGAGCTGAAGGCCAACCCCAACCGCACCGCCCACGGCGCGGTCATCGAGGCACGGCTGGACAAGGGCCGGGGCCCCGTGGCCACCCTGCTGGTGCAAAACGGCACCTTGAAGCAGGGCGATGTCATCATCGCCGGTATTGCGGTGGGCCGCGTGCGCGCCATGACCGACTATCGCGGCAATAAGGTCACCGAGGCCGGCCCCTCCGTCCCCGTGGAGATCATCGGCATGGGCGAGGTTCCCGGCGCGGGCGACGACTTCCACGCTGTGGCCGACGAGCGCATGGCCCGGGAGCTGGTGGAGCAGCGCAAGGCGGAGATGAAGAACGCCACCACCGGCGCGGCCAAGCAGAAGGTATCCCTGGAGGAGCTGTTCAGCCAGATCCAGGCGGGCGAGATGAAGGACTTGAACGTCATCGTCAAGGCCGACGTTCAGGGCTCCGCCGAGGCGGTCAAGGCTAGTTTGGAGAAGATCTCCAACGAGGAAGTGCGCGTGCGGGTCATCCACTGCGCCGTGGGCGCCATTAGCGAGAACGACGTCATGCTGGCCACCACCTCCAACGCCATCATCGTGGGCTTCAACGTCCGCCCGGACAAGAACGCCGCCGAATCCGCCGCCCGCAACAAGGTGGATATGCGGATGTACCGGGTGATCTACGACTGCATCAACGAGATCGAGTCCGCCATGAAGGGTATGCTGGCCCCCAAGTTCAAGGAGGTATCCCTGGGCGAGGCCGAGGTACGCCAGGTGTACAAGATCACCGGCGTGGGCTTCGTGGCCGGCTGCTACGTCACCGAGGGCAAGGTGGCCCGGAACGCCCAGATCCGTCTGGTTCGCGACGGCATCGTCATCCACGAGGGCGTGATGAACTCCCTCCAGCGCTTCAAGGACAGCGTGAAGGAGGTCGCCCGCGGCTACGAGTGCGGCATCGGCATCGAGAAGTACAGCGATATCAAGGAAGGCGACATCATCGAAGCCTTTGTGATGGAGCAGATCGAAGTGTAATTCGCAGGGGCGGGCGGCTTCGCCCGCCCCGTTTTCTCACCGCAGGGACGAGCCAAGCCGGAACCCGCAGGCAAACGCCGCCTCCATGTCCCTCAGGCGCAGCTCCTCTGAGCAGTCGCAGATGGCGGACACGCGTTTGAATACGTCGGGCGGGCAGGCTTTTTCCAGTTCCTCCCGGTTGCGGTGTACCGCACGGGTACATTCTTCCCTGCCGTGCTGGTTCTCGCGATCGTAGAAGCCGTCCAGGCGGTACTGGCTGGCGTATTCCCAGAGGACACGAGTTAATTCATCCATGATGACACCCCCAAAAATTGAGAACCATTAGTTCCTTCTCATTATATCAGAACTACTAGTTCTCGTCAACAGGAGATTTACTATGTCAACATTTCCAATCCGGTTGCAGGAAGTCCGCAAGAAGCGTGGATTTTCCAAAAAACAACTTGCTGATACTTTGCAAATCACTCCCCGCGCTTACCAATACTATGAGGAAGGGAAACGAGAACCGCCTTATGATAGGTTGGTTGATCTAGCCCGTGAATTGAACGTTTCTATTGACTATTTACTGGGGCTGACAGACCAGTAATACACCTCTCAAAGGAGGAGAATTCTATGCCAAGCAATCGCATTGGACGCATCAACGAGGAAATCCAGCGGGAGATGTCCTCCCTCATCCGCACCGTAAAGGACCCGAGGGTGGCGGACGCCGGCATGGTGAGCGTCACCGCCGTGGAAACCACCCCCGACCTAAAATACGCCAAAATCTATGTCAGCGTGCTGGATAAGTCCGCCTCCGCCCAGGTGCTGAAGGGGCTGAAATCCGCCTCCGGCTATCTCCGCCGGGAACTGGGCCGCGCGCTGAACCTACGCAATACCCCCGAGCTGTCCTTCGTGCGGGACGACTCCATCGACAAGGGGGCGCACATCTTGGATATGCTGCGCAACCCCGAGGTGGTCAAGCCCGCCAACCCCGCCAACGCCCACATCATACTGGACGAGGAGGATTGACGGCCATGGACTACCGGGAAGCGGCTGAATTTCTGAAGGCCCACGACAACTACCTCATTCTTACCCACAAGCGCCCTGACGGCGACACCATCGGCTGCGCCGCCGGGCTGTGCCGCGCCCTTCGGAAGCTGGGCAAGACCGCCCACATTCTGTCCAATGAGGACGCCACCACCCTGCTGGCGGGCTACCTGGACGGCCTCACCGCCCCCGAGGGCTTCGAGCCGGACACGGTGGTCAGCACGGACATCGCCGCGCTGGGCCTGCTGCCGGACAACGCGCTGCCCTACAGGGACCGCATCGACCTGGCCATCGACCACCACCCCTCCCAGGAGTTCTTCGCCAAGGAGACCTGCCTGGAGGCGGACAAGGCCGCCTGCGGGGAGATCATCTGGAAAATCTGCAATGAGCTGGGCGTGATGGACGCGGACATCGCCGCGCCGCTGTATGTGGCGGTGTCCACCGACTGCGGCTGCTTTGTATACGCCAACACCACCCCCCACACCCACAAGGTGGCGGCGGCGCTGATGGAGCAGGGCATCCCCGCGCAGGCGCTGAACAAAAAGCACTTCCGCACCAAAACCATGCCCCGCATGAAGCTGGAGGGGTTGATTTTGCAGAATATGCACCTGTACCACGGCGGCACGGTGGCGGTGGCCCCTGTGTCCCTGGCCATGATGAGCGAGGCGGGCGCTACCTCCGAGGACACCGACGACATTGCCGCGTTTTTGGGCCAGATCGAGGGGGTGCTTCACACCGCCACCATCCGGGAGCACGAGGGCGGCGAGTGCCGTATCTCCGTGCGCACCCGCGCCGACCTGCTCAACGCCACCCGGGTGTGCGCCCGGCTGGGGGGCGGCGGGCACAAAGCCGCCTCAGGCTGCACCGTAAAGGGCACGGTGGCCGAGGCGGAGGCCGCGATCCTGGCCGCCATCGACGACCAGCTGGCCCAGCCAACACAGGATTAACACCAAAAGGAGGTCAACGCCGTGGCAAACGGCATCATCGTCATTGACAAGCCCCAGGGCTGGACCTCCATGGATGTGTGCGCCAAGCTGCGGGGGATGTTCCACGAGAAGCGGGTGGGCCACGCCGGGACGCTGGACCCCATGGCCACCGGGGTGCTGCCCGTGTTCATCGGGAGGGCCACCCGGGCGGTGGAGTTCGCCGCCGATTCCGATAAGGAGTACATTGCGGGGTTAAAACTGGGCGTTGTCACCAACACCCAGGACACCACTGGAGAAGTGCTGGAAGAGCGGGAAGCTTTCGTCACGGGAAGCTCCCTGGAAGCGGTCTTATCCCGGTTCACCGGGGCCATTGAACAGGTGCCCCCTATGTATTCCGCCATTAAAATCAACGGGAAAAAGCTGTACGAGCTGGCCCGGAAGGGCAAAGAGGTGGAGCGCAAGCCCCGCCCCGTCACCATCCATGAGCTGGAACTGCTGGGCTGGCCGGACGCGGGGGAGGATTTTCAGCTCCGCGTCCGATGCTCCAAGGGTACTTATGTGCGCACCCTGTGCCACGACATCGGCCAGGCCCTGGGCTGCGGGGGGTGCATGAGTTCCCTGCGGCGTGTGAAGGCCGTTGGCTTTACCCTGGCTGATTCTGTTGCGCTGGAGGCCGTCCAGGAGGCGGTGGACCGGGGCGAGGGGGAGTCTCTGCTCCTGCCGGTGGATACTTATTTTGCGCGCGGCGGCTGGAAAGCTGCCGTCACCGTTCGCCCCGCCGCCGAGAAGCGGCTGCGCAACGGCAGCGACGTCTCCGCCCCCGGCGTTGATACGGAGTGCCGCGTCTACAGCGAGAGCGGGGAGTTTCTGGGTCTGGGCCGCGGCGAGGGCGCCCGCCTGCGGCTCATCAAAAGCTTTTTCGAGGTGTAATCGCCAATGGATAATCAACGCAAAGTTATCGCCCTGGGCTTCTTCGATGGGGTTCATCTGGGCCATGGGGCCCTGCTGCGCCGGGTGGCGGAACGGGCACGGGAGCTGGACGCCGTCCCCTGCGCCTTCACCTTTGACCGCAGCCCCGCCGCCGCCCTCACGGGAAAGACCGTCCCCCTGCTCAGCGGCGTGAATGATCGGAGGAACCTGATGGAGGCGCTGTACGGCATCCAGGAGGTCATTGTGGCCCCCTTTGACGTGATGCGGCAGATGGATTGGCGGGACTTTGTGGCCCAGTATCTGCAAAAGGAGCTGGGCGTCGTCCATGTGGTGGCGGGGCACGACTTCCACTTCGGCTACAAGGGGGAGGGCACCCCCCGGCGGCTGGGGGCAAAGTGCGCTGAACTTGGGATTGGCTGCGACATCATCCCCAAGGTGGAGCTGGACGGGATCACCGTATCCTCCACGTACATCCGTATGCGGGTGGCGGCGGGGGATATGGAGGGGGCCGCCCGGTTCCTGGGCCACCCCCATGTCCTGTCCGGCGAGGTGGTTCACGGCAGCGAGCTGGGCCGCACCCTGGGCACCCCTACCGCCAACCTGCTGGTGCCCGAGGGGGTCATCGCCCCCGCCTTCGGCGTATACGCCACCCGTGCCGTGCTGCCGGAGGGAACATACCTGGCGGTGACCAACGTGGGTGTGCGCCCCACGGTGAATGAGGACAAAACCGCCGTCACGGTGGAGCCCTGGATTCTGGACTACCACGGCGACCTGTATGGTCAGGATATTCGGGTGGAATTCTATACCCGCCTGCGGCCGGAGCGGAAATTCCCCTCAGTCCAGGCCCTCCGGGACGCCATTTTGGAAAACGCCCGGCAGACCCGGGAGTATTTCACCAAGACGCAGAACTAAAATGAAAAGAGGAACCTGTATATGGACAATCTGAACATACGCCGGGCCGCGGGGAGTGACATCCCCGTGCTGGACAAGCTGCTCTACCAGGTCCATCGGGTGCACAGCGACATCCGGCCCGACCTTTTTAAAGAAGGCGCGAAAAAATACACCGACGCTGAGCTCCGGGATATCCTGATGGACGGCCAGCGGCCCGTTTTTGTGGCGGAGCTGGACGGCGTGGTCCAGGGCTACGCTTTCTGCGTTCATCAGAGGTGCGCCGCCGGCAGCATGACGGACATCAAGACCCTTTACATCGACGACCTCTGTGTGGACGCAGAGGCCCGTGGCAGGCACATCGGCAGGGCATTGTACGAATACGTCCTGGCATACGCAAAGGAGCAGGGATGCTATAATGTGACCCTTAATGTGTGGGCGGGCAACGACAGTGCCATGAAGTTCTACGAGCGCATGGGCCTGCGCCCTCAGAAAACCGGGATGGAGACAATCCTGTGAGCGCAATGCTCCCCCGGGAACGGCCGCTCAGCCGCCCCCAGGGGAGCATTTTTGACACTGCATGGAAATTGAGGCAAGAAGTTCAAACAAAAGCCTTGCAATAGGCGGGCAAAGGCGGTATACTGATAGAAGAATATAGGGAACGATTTCCACCTCCCCACGCGGCATGACCGGCGAAGGCTGTCCGGCTCCTTGCCGTGCCCCTTTTCCCCTGGTTTGTTAAAAAAATGTCGAGCGCGGGCCGGGGCGTCGTTCGCTGTTTTCCCACATTCTTTTACATTTAAGGAGGCAAACTGATGTCATTTGTGAATTGTGAAGTACAAGGCGCTGTGGCTGTCCTCACCATCGACCGCCCCAAGGCCCTCAACGCCCTGAACCCCGACGTGCTGGCCGACCTGAAGGCCGCCTTTGAGGGCATTGACCAGAATACCGTGCGCTGCGTGGTGCTCACCGGCGCGGGAGATAAGAGCTTCGTGGCCGGCGCCGACATCGGCTCCATGTCCACCATGACCAAGGCTGAGGGCGAGGCCTTCGGCAAGCTGGGCAATGACATCTTCCTGATGATCGAGAGCTTCCCCCTGCCCGTCATCGCCGCGGTGAACGGCTTCGCCCTGGGCGGCGGCTGTGAGCTGGCCATGTCCTGCGACATCCGTATCTGCTCCGACAACGCCATGTTTGGCCAGCCCGAAGTGGGCCTGGGCATCACCCCCGGCTTCGGCGGCACCCAGCGTCTGCCCCGCATCGTGGGCCTGGGCATGGCCAAGCAGCTGCTGTACACCGCCCGGAACATTGACTCTGCCGAGGCCCTGCGCATCGGTTTGGTCAACGCCGTGGTTCCCCAGGCGGAGCTAATGGACACCGCCGTGAAGATGGCCAATACCATCGCCAAGAACGCCCCCATCGCTGTCCGCGCCTGCAAGAAGGCCGTCAACGAGGGGATGCAGGTGTCCATTGACAAGGCTGTGGAGATCGAGGAGAAGCTGTTCGGCGACTGCTTCGAGACCCACGACCAGGTGGAGGGCATGGCCTGCTTCCTGTCCAGGGAGAAGCCCAAGCCCAAGGCTGTTTTCACAAACAATTAAAAGATCTACCAAATTATTTGAAAGGGAGTTTTTATCATGAGCAAAGTTGGTATCATCGGCGCCGGCACTATGGGCCAGGGCATCGCCAAGGCGTTCGCCCAGAGCGGCTGGACTGTCGCCCTGTGCGACATCAAGCAGGAGTGGGCTGACGGCGGCAAGGCCAAGATCCAGAAGGGCTACGCCAAGCTGGTGGAAAAGGGCAAGATGGATCAGGAGAAGGTGGACGCCATCTGCGCCGCCATCACTCCGGGCCTGAAAGAGGATCTGTGCGCCGACTGCGACCTGATCGTGGAGGCCGCCTTCGAGGACATGAAGGTCAAGCAGACCACCTTCGGCGAGCTGGACAAGATCTGCAAGGAGGACTGCATCTTCGCCTCCAACACCTCCTCCCTGTCCATCACCGAGATCGGCAAGGGCCTGAGCCGCCCCCTGATCGGTATGCACTTCTTCAACCCCGCCGACCGCATGAAGCTCATCGAGGTCATCGCCGGCGCCAACACCCCCGCCGCCACCGTGGACAAGATCACCGAGATCTCCAAGGAGCTGGGTAAGACCCCCGTGCAGGTCAACGAGGCCGCCGGCTTTGTGGTCAACCGCATCCTGATCCCCATGATCAACGAGGCCGCTTTCATCAAGATGGAGGGCGTGTCCAACATCGCCGGCATCGACGCCGCCATGAAGCTGGGCGCCAACCATCCCATGGGCCCCCTGGAGCTGGGCGACTTCATTGGCCTGGACATTTGCCTCGCCATCATGGACGTGCTGTACAACGAGACCGGCGACAGCAAGTACCGCGCCTGCCCGCTGATCCGGAAGATGGTTCGCGGCGGCAACCTGGGCGTCAAGTCCGGCAAGGGTTTCTATGTCTACAACGCCGACCGCACCAAGACCGCTGTCGACGAGCTGTAAGAATTCCACACTGAACAGAGGCTTTTTCCATTACGCAAAGTAATCTTAAAAAATTCGACAACGGTGTGTTGAACACAGCTAGCAAAAATTAACAGGGATTTTATTCCACTAAAGAGTCCAGGGCGAACTGGTGTTTCGCTCTGGACTTTTTGTGCAATTTTGCATAAATATTTGACTAAAATATGTAGGCCACCCAGCACTGGTATTTCAAGGCACGTTGTGATTTCCACATCTTGTATCCCTGTCGAATTTTGTCGAATACCGTCGAACGGTTCCCCCTTGCGCAGAATGATTACTATGTGGATAATGTTCTTGAGAAAAGCGAAAGAGAGGTGAACCGAAGGTATGCGGGAATTATTTCTTGAAACCGTGGAGCTGGCCGACCAGAACGGCACAGTCCGGCGCTATGACTACTCCATCCTCATCGGAGAGATGGACGTAGGCCCCTATGCCTGCGAGAGCTATGGCGTCAGGATCTCCGAGCAGGGCGGCGGGCAGGCGTCTGTGCCCAATATCACGTGCAGCGCCTCCCGCATTGACGAGCTCAGCGGCCTGCTGGTGCGCAACGGCGTGACGCCTACGGCCCTGCGCGATGTTGTGCTCGACTGGCTTTAGCAGGCTTTTGCCGTACCGTCCTACCAGTTCTAAAGACCTATGAGACGGATTTGCCCAATGGGTTCTGCTGTCCGACCGGTACTGAATATAGAAATAGATCAGCGCCATAAGGGCGGGGGAATTGATTTTCCCCCGCCCTTTTCCGTTTATTCGTCTTTCAGCGCCAGCACTTGGTCTGCCAGACGATCCGCTGCCTGGGCCACGCTGTCAAAATCCACATAGGGGTTATAGAGCTTTTCCAGCCGGTCGTGGGCCTCCTTCGCCTGACTCAGCCCGGCAATCCCCTCGTCCAGCAGGGCCGCCGCCACCCGTTTCGTGAAGCGCAGCCGGGGACGGTTGAGGCGGTAGACGTCAGCGTCCGCCATAGCGTCCAGCCGCAGGCGGCGGTGGGCGTGGTGGGGCCAGGGATCCTCCTGGCTGGAGGTGACAAAGGCCAGCGATAGGCCGGGGAAAATCACATGGGCCAGCCGGTCGGGGGCCATGGGGTCGGGACAGGCAACAGCGTCGTGGCCCGCCGCCAGCGCCGCAGTCAGGATGGGGCTGAGCAGATGGTGGGCCAGACCGTAGCTGTCCGCCAGCTCGTAGACCCGCTCGGCCTGGGCGGACACGGTGTCCCAGAGGGTGATGGCGCCCTTATGGGTGACGGCGGAAACAAAGCGCTGGTCCGCGCGGCCCTCGCCCTGGGCGGGGCGCTTGAGCTCACGGCTGATGATGCCTGCCGCCCGTTTGGCCAGCCGCTGTCGGACATTTTCGGTATCCAGCAGCTCGTTCATGTCCCGGCGCAGCTCCCCCGCCGCGCCCAGGCAGCGGTACACCCGCTTGTAGTGGCCCTGGTATTCCGCCGTGGCCGCCAATATGTCCTGTTTCAGGGGCTGGAGCCCCCCGCGGTCGTAGAACTCGCTCAGGTCGATGTACCGCTCCACCACACCGGGGCATTTGGGCTCCACCACGTGGGGCGCGGTGCCATTAGTACACTTTGGGTCGTGTGGGTGGTACCACGTCGTGGTCGTGGTATCCAAATTTTTAGAACTTCCAGCTTACTTTGACCTCTTGCTGACCGGTGTCGGGGTTTCGCTCACCGATTTCGATGCAGTCAATCAGCCCCACTATCAGTTCCCGGGGAACAGTTTCCAGCTTTAACAGTTCCTGGGCCTTTTTCATCAGGTCAGCCTGCTGCTGAGGCTGTTCCCGATTTTCAAGTTCCTCGCCAATTTTCCCTAGCCGCTGTTCCAGGCGGCTTTTTTCGTTGAGGAAGCTCTCGTTCAGCTCCACGAACTGCCCTTCGCTGATGACCCCCGCCACCTTATCTAAGTACAGCGTCTTGAGTGCTTGACTGCGCTTTTCTAATTGCACAGCAATGGATTTTCGTTCTTGCTTCAACGCTTCCCGGCGGGTATCCTTCTGAGGTTGAATGTCTCCCGCATCCAACTCATAATAGGTCTGAACATAATAGCGGATACGTTCGGACACCAGATCGATCAGCTGGTCCAGCCGGACGGAGTGTCGGCTACAGAGTTTGTTCTGTCCACTGTCGGCATATAGCTTACAGCGCAAATAGCTTTGCTTGCCATTGGAGCACTTGCTCATGGTAGAACCGCAGTCGGCGCATTTCACCAGCCCGGAAAGAAGATGGGCCTCACCGGAACCATCTGTTTTGGTCCGCAGCCGCAGCCGCCGCTGGACAGTCTCGAAGGTGGCCCGGTCGATGATGGCCTCATGGGTTCCCTCCACCCGGTACCACTGGTCCTCTGGGGTGTCGATGATAACTTTGGACTTGTAGCTCACTTTTTTCCTGCGGCCCTGGATCATGACCCCGGTATACATTTCGTTGCGAAGGATGCGCCAGATCGTGGTTTTGTTCCACAGGCCGAAGTCGTTTTTCACTGGGTGATTGCAAGTCCAGCCACGTCCCATTTTGTACTGCGTGGGATTGGGCACGCCCTGCTGATTGAGCAGATAGGCGATGTTCTGCCGCCCATGGCCTTCTAAAGACCATTGGAAAATCTGCCGCACCACCTCGGCGGCCTCTGGGTCTGGGATGATGTGGTTTTTGTCCGCCGGGTCCTTTTGATAGCCATAGATGGGAAAGCCGCCGATGTACTTGCCTTCCCGTCGCTTCAGGTCGAACACCATACGGACATTTTCGGATAAGTCCTCTAAATACCACTCGTTTACCAGGCCGTTGATCTGCCGGGCCTTTTTGTTGCCCTTCACTTCGGTGTCAGCGTTATCCGCTACAGCAATAAAGCGGATTCCCCAAATGGGGAACAATCCGTGGATATACTTTTCCACCAACTCCATATCGCGGGTAAACCGGGATTGCGACTTGCACAGGACAATTTGGAACTTTTTCTGCTTCGCGGCTTGGATCATACGGTTAAAATCCGGACGGTCACTGTCTACCCCAGAGAAATCTTCATCACAATAAATGCTGTAGATATCCCAGCCATGTTCAATGGCGTAATGGGTGAGCAGAGATTTCTGGTTCTGGATGCTCTCGGACTCTGGCTGGTGCTTGTCTTCATCCTCCTTACTAAGTCGTGTATAAATTGCGCAAAGGATTTGTTACACCTCCTCAAAGGCGTAACTGCTCATTGCTATGATACCGCAGGAGCAGTCGGACCGCAAGGATTTATTTGAAATGCCTGCGCCGATAAAACGACGCAGGCATTCATTTGCGATGCGTAATGTGAAAGTTCGCATGAGGATAGTAATGGCTCGCATACAGAAATGCATACAGATTCATTTTATGCACTTCATTAAAAATATATATTGAAGATTATTAAAAAATGGGTTATACTTTATTCGACTAGTTTCACTAAAATATGGTGTCCTAACAAATTATTATATTCTAAATAGTTTGTTAGGAGGAAAAACTATGTTATTGGCTTGGGGGGAATCCAGGATGACAATAAAGTGTCTTCAAATAAAAGGACTTCATGGCATATATGATTATAATATTGATTTCAACGATGATTTAACCTTCATTTATGGCGAAAATGGATGTGGAAAAACGACGATTTTAGACATTGTATCCTCAATTGTTACTGGGAAAATTTACAATTTGTTTGGCTACGATTTTGATCAGATAATTCTTTCATACAAGAAATCCAAGCGAAGCAAACTTGACCATATAAAAATCGAGTCTGTCGGCGAAGCATATGAACTGTCACACAGCAGTTTAAATTTATCGGAGACAATTAAAATTGAAGATACATCTTACTCAAATGAAACTTATTCGTCCAGGTATGAAGAAGAATATGCCTTTGACCGCAGGTTTATGTCCCGTTATGAGTTCCCCCGTTTTCTGCGGGAGAGTTTTAACTACATTTACCTCCCTTTAAGCAGAAATTCACAAGATGGAATTGATATTAATGAATCCATTTCTTACCGGCGCAGGAGAGCTGCCCTATATGGTGAGAAAGATTTCACCAATAAAAATTACCTAAATAATTCTTTGCGCTATATTGAAGATATCATCCGAAATAGATGTATGCAAATCAGCTCTGCTGAAAATATGGTTAGTACACGATTCAGAAGCAATATTTTAACGTCCTCCTTAAAGGTCAATAGCGACTATGACTTTTCCCGTTTGTGGGCTTCCCTCCGCCACGAAATAACTCTCCCCATTATTGAGAAAAACCGTATGGAATATATAAGGACACTAAAATCTATTGGCGAGTGGAACGAGGATACAGACAAGCAGGTAAAAACATTTTTTGAGAAATATCGCGATGCATTTGTAAAAGCCTCCGACGACGGTTTTGACGGAGTCCCGATTGATTTGTTCCTGATGAATACGGAGTTTAATCGAATCCAGCAGATCGCCGCACAGGCCCAGGAAATTGAAAAGGAAAAGGAAAAAATCCGGGCACCTATTACAACATTTCTAAAGACTGTCAACTCCTTCTTTGACGTCGGTGAAGATAAAAAGCAGATTTTTATAAATAATGTCGGAAGAATTACACTGGAAGCCACATCACCTCAACGAAAAGTATCTCTTTATAATCTCTCCTCTGGAGAAAAGCAAATTGTAATCATTTTTGCCTGCTTAATCTTTGGCCTGTCTGCAGGGGAGAGTGGCATTTATATTATTGATGAGCCAGAGGCTTCGCTCCATCTTGCGTGGCAAAAGAATTTTGTCGAGTCAATCCGACGAGTGAATGGATCCATTCAATTAATATTTGCGACACATGCTCCTGAAATCATTGGGCGGTATTCAAGTAAAGCGGTTAAGCTACAAAAAAATATATCGCTTGCATATAAAGAGAAGGATGATTTGTTCGATGAATGATAATATTGATGGCTTGCAATTCTCGCCTGAAGGTCTGGCTAATCGACCACTTTTTCTGTCAGCATTGAATGATATTAATCTGTTTGTGGAAGATATCGGGAAAGAATACGCATATGAAGAAATATTTGAAAGACTATTTGAAAATCAAATCTCGGTATTTAGTATTTTTCCGTTAGGAGGAAAAAGTGCTGTTATAGGAGAACATAGCAGACGACAAATGTTAGATTCTGATGGGAAATTGAACATTTTTATTGTTGACGGCGACTTTGACAATTTGTGGGAGGATCAAAAAATTAACTCTCCAAATTTGATTTATCTTACAAGATACAATATTGAAAGTTACTATTGCTCAACAAATGCAGTCATTCGGTCTTTACGCAGCTTGTTCAGATGTACACGTAGGGCAGTAGAGTCAAAAGTCAATATAGATGATTGGAGAAAGTCTCTTTGCAACGAGTTGGGCAAACTATTTATTCTTTTTGCCACTGTAAACCACAATCGACCTACCTTGAAAAACGTAAGCCTTGGCCCTGGAAAATTTCTTGATGAACAGGGGCAATTGATTGCCGAGGAATACGACAGCTATCTTCAAATGGTATCTGCAGAAATCGGTGGAATTACTCCATTAATGGATGAAGTAACGGACAAAATTCGCACCCAATTTGAAGGTGATGAAGAAAGCAGGATATTGTCAATCATTTGCGGAAAATATCAGTTTGAGAGCCTTTCCCGTAAAATATCTGTGTCTTTTAGCAAAAATATAAATCGCGAAAACTTCCGTAATTCCTTGATTTCGAGTTTTGATCTGGAACCATTACTTTTCCTAAAGAACCAGATACTCAAACTATATGCAGATTCCATATTGCAGCAAAATAGCGCTTGATTTCTTTGCTTTTTAGCTTTTGTTATCTATAAGCTCTTTCCTGAGCCAAGCGAGGATGACCTGAGAAAGGTCCCGACTAAGCAAGGCAGTACAACAAGGATGATATTCAACAATTATTAAAGACTGACTTTTCATAAAATTACCTCCAAGAAACTTTATGCGGACATATAAAAGAATATGAGAAAGCAGGTACAAAAGTCGTCTGCTTTCTCATATTTTACTTTTCATCTTGCCACCCAGTAAGCGGAGAGATGTATATGAGCACAAGGTCTTTTCTATGCGAAATGAAATATTTTGTGTTCTGAGGTCACATAACCAATTTTAACAGTACCGTCCGCTCGTTGGGAATTTCTCCACTAAGCACCCGCTCCAGCAATTCTTCCAACACCCGGCCAACCTCTGGGCCGGGTGCGATTCCCACAGCCCTAACATCCCGTCCATCCACAGCCAAATCCTTTAGTGTGAGGCACTGCCGTTCTGCCAGGATCTGCTCTGCTTTGGCCTTGAGCTCGTCCAGATCCGCCAGACTGTCCTTCACTTTCTCCGGGGCCTGTCCCATATTATCTGCTCGCTTGACTTCAAGGAGCTGAAAAAAGGCCTCTGGCCCTAGTCGATTAAGCCAACGGCGAATGACCTGGCTTCTGGGCGGCAGTTGCACATCGTGGCGCTCCACCAGGAGAACGACCTGCTCCCAGGTCTTGTTGTCGAACTTCAGCGCCCGGAGCATTTGATCCGCCAACAGAGCGCTCACTGCTGGGTGACCGTAGAAGTGGTCGATGCCCTGCTCATCAGTTGATTTGCAGGCGGGCTTGCCGATGTCATGGAGGAGCATGGTCAGCCGTAGGGTCACATCAGTAGGTGCAGCCTCCACTGCGTGGATGGTGTGCTCCCAGCCACCCCAGCAGTGCCAGGGGTTATGCTGCTCCAGTATTACCAGCGGGCTCAACTGTGGCCAGAACTGGCAGAACACATCCGGGTACTGTCTCAGAACGGCCCCAGCGTTTTTACTCACCAGCAACTTGCGTAACTCCACGTTAATGCGCTCCGCCGACACCCGGTCCAGCATGGCCCGGTTTTCGTGGATGGCTCGGGCGGTGCGCTCCTCGATCTCATAGCCAAACACAGCAGCAAACCGCAGCGCCCGCATCACCCGCAGGCCGTCCTCCTGGAACCGCTGGGCGGGCTCCCCCACGCAGCGAATCAGCCCGGCCTTGATGTCCTCTGCACCACCGAAGGGGTCGCGCAGATTCTCGTCCAAATCCATGGCAATGGCGTTCATGGTGAAGTCCCGTCGTGCCAAGTCTTCCTCCAGGTCGGGCACGAACCGCACAAAATCCGGGCGTCGGCTGTCGGAGTAAGGCCCCTCGGTGCGGTATGTGGTGATCTCGTAGGGCTCGCCCCCCTCCAGCACGGTGACGGTGCCGTGTTTCAGTCCGGTTTCGATGATCCGTTGTCCGACAAAACAGGTTTCCGTCTCCCCCGGCAGGGCAGAGGTGCAGATATCCCAGTCGTGGGGCGCCACGCCCCGCAGCAGGTCCCGTACACAGCCGCCCACCAGGTACGCCTCAAACCCCGCATCATTCAGCGTTTGGAGGATGTGTCGCGCCCCGGCCGGTATGTCAAATCTCATTCCGCACCACCCTCTCGTTGACCTCCATCTGGAACGCCTCGATCCGGGCCAGATTGGGCGTTTCCGGGAGGGATGTGTTTTGTCTGGCGTATTCCAGCCGCTTTTCCAGATTGTTCAGTAGGTCGTAGAACTCGGTGCTGAAGGTGTGGTCCGCGCTCTGATAGCACCCGCTGCGGATGTCCATGAGCAGGTCGTGGTCCACCTCCCGATAGGTGACGATCTCCTCCCGCTCCAGGATATCCAGGCACATCAGGTACAGCCGCACCAGGTGCATAGCGTGCTTGTTCAGGTGGGCGTCGTCCTTCTTTTTGTTGCGGTGGTGGATCTTATCGTAATTCCGGGTGATCTCGGTGAGTTCCCCCAGCATCCCGGTAAAGGCGCGCAACGGGACTTTCTCCATGGCGATGTCTGCCAGCTCCTGGGGCCTACCCTCCGCCTCGCCCACGGACAGCCTGATCTGCGCCGGGTCAAAGCTGCGGTACCGCTCCGGGAAGGAGAGCATGGCGTTCTCGCAGGAGCCCATGATGTGCCGCTCCTTGACCTTAGCGGGGTAGGCGTCGTGGGCCAAGGCGTTCTCCAGCCGCCGGAGCTGCTGGCCCGCATAGCCGCCAAAGGAATTGATCGCCCGGCAGGAGAGGAACATCTTGCGCTGATCGATGAGCTATTTTCCAATGGGCGTCAGCACAAAATAGTGCTCGGGCTTACACCCCAGCAGCTCGATGGTGTTGGGGTTGCAGTTGATGAGCAGGCTCAGCAGCTTGTTGAAGCCGTACACGGTGGTGTCCGTATGGTCGTCCACCACCTGCTCGAAGCTCCCCATGCCCAGCAGGTCGGTCTTGCTGTTCAGGGTACAGCCTCGGATGTCGATATCGGAACCCTCCACATTGGTGCCATAGGCGTAGCTGCCTCCGTAGGTCAGGAAAATGACGTTCCGGCCCAGGCGGGGGTCGGTTTGCAGGAAACGGTATTCCGGTTGGTCGAGAAGGTTCAATGCTGCCGCCTCCCATATCTAAATTCATCTCTAAACAATAACTTATTGGATACAGATTGTCAAGTCAAGGGAAATCTGTGAAAGTATATTAAGATGCGTTGGATTATCTGGGATGCCGGCAATCTATGGCTATATTTTTTTCAGCGTTTCGGCGCTGTTTAGTTTTGTCTCATATTCTAAGTGAGCGTACAGATTCGCCGTTGTCTCTAGCGTACTGTGCCCCAGCCACTGCTGAACCTCAATCAGCGGCGTCCGATTCTGAATCAACAGAGAGGCACAAGTGTGACGCAAATCGTGCAGCCGCACCTCCCTCAGCCCATGTTCACGCAGGAACTTCTTGAAGCATTGACTATAATAGTTAGGTGAAATTGGCGCTCCGTTTGGATTCAAGCAGACGTAATCCTCTGACACGAAATCTTTGATTTTGCTCTGCCGCTCCTTTTCTGCCAAAAGCACAGCTTTTATCTGCTCTGTTATAGGGAGCGTGCGATAGCTGGACTTCCGTTTGAGGATATCCCGTCCTGCCACCGTTTCTCTGCCGTCGGTCTCCTGATGGATACGGGTATGCTGGATCAGAATGGTATTGTTGTTGAAGTCCACGCTCCTCCACTGCAAGCCCAACACTTCGCTCCGACGCAGACCATAAAAGAGAGACAGCATCACCGGCAGCCACAGCCAATGCCCACAGAGCTTTTCCAGCAGCTCGTTCGCCTCTCTCAAAGAATAGTAGTCTGGGATATAGTCTGCTTTGGTGGGCCGTTCTACAAGCTCCGCCACGTTCCTGTCTACCAGATCCAACCGCACAGCATCCCGCAGCGCCTTGTGGATGTTGGCATGATAATGAATCACGGTATTGGCTGACAACCCCTGGTTTTGAAGCTGGGCATAAAATTGCTCTAAGTCCATCGCCCGCAACTTAGCTAATGTGATGTGCCGTTCCTGAAAATAGGGACAGATGCCGCGCTCAACGTTGTACCTGTAACCGTGATACGTGGTAGGCGATACCTTTGGTCTCATCTTCTCCAGCCACTGAAGCATATAGTCGGCAAAAAGCAGTCCGCTGCATTCCCGGCTGTTGGCATACTGCTGCCGGGTCTGGAGAAGCAATTCCTCTGCGCGGTGTTTGTTGCCCTGCACAGGCAAATGCGTGGCGATCCATTTGGGCTTTCGCTTTCCCTGCTCATTGTATAGATTCAAAACCACGTACCAGTAACCCTTTTTCTGCTGTAAATGGCCTGCGATCATAAACAGACATTCCTTTCCGTTTTGTGTATATAATAAAAAGAAGTGCAATCCTGTTCTGCACTTCTTTGAGAATTTTGTGTTCCGTTTTATGTGTTTCATTTGGGATCAGCAGACGCAGCGGACTCAAAATCCACTGCGATGGCCCCCTTGCGGACTCGAGTCCGATACGTTGTTTGGTGGCAGTTTATCTGCCGCTTTTTCTATGAGCAGTTACGCCATTCATATCAAACAGCTCGTCCCCCAAAAGTGTCCTTTTGATACAACGCCCTGGGGCGCGGTGCCGTCCACCAATGCGGCTCCCAGCTCCGGGATGATGACCGCGTCCAGAGAATCCGGGTCGCCGGAGCACAGCACCTGCTGTGTCTCCAGTCCGGCGGCCTGGGCATGGCGCTCCACCCGGCGCATGAGGGTGGACTTGCCGCTGCCCGGCCCGCCCTTGATGATGTACAGCGCCCGCATCCGGGCAGGGTCGGACAGCTGATGGTAAAGAGAATAAAACCCCGCGGGCGTGTTGCCGCCCAGGAAGTACTGTATGTTGGGCATCCGAAAGCCTCCTCCAACGTTTCGATTCACTTCAATCTATGTGGAGCGGGCAGGAATGGTGCGGGGATCCCCTCCTTTCCCGTCCCCTTCTACCCTATTTCTCCCGGCAAGTCCCGTATGCGCCGTGGACAGCCCAAAATAACCCCAACCTGCCCTTGCGGTAAGGGCGAAAATGGTATAAAATTGGGGGCGGCCCTCGCCCCGCTCGTCGGCTCATATCATATACGGAGGATACCGTCGTGTACAAAGGAAAACGAACCGCCCGCCCTTCCCGGCCCGGATGGCTGCTGCCCGCCGCCATAGCCCTGGCCGCTCTTCTGCTGGCGATCATCATATTCGCCGCCGTGGTTTTCACGCGGCCCACAGCCCAGCCGCCCCAGCCTGAACAGCCCACCC
>CAMWRX010000035.1 GCA_947176765.1 uncultured bacterium | reverse complement strand
GGGGCCGGGCGTAGGGGGGTGCATTTTCTACGGTGAGGCGGGTGCATAGGGCGCGATCCGGATCCGGGGCGGCGGCCAGCGCCCGCAGCTGCGCGCCCCCGTTGAATCCGAAGGTGGTGACAGGGGTGACCGCTGGGAGCTGCGCCGCCATGGCGGGCCAGTTGGGGTCGTCCGCGTTGCCCACGGCCAGCCGGCACTGGCGGAACAGGGCGGCTTTGCAGGCGCGGTATTCGTCGAAGTCGGCGTGCTCCGCGCCGCCGATGTGATCCGGGGAGAGGTTGAGGAACAGGGCGGCGGCGAAGGTGATCCCCGTCACCCGCTTCAGCTTCATCGCCTGGGAGGACACCTCCATCACCACATGGGTACAGCCCGCGTCCGCTATCTGCCGCAGGGTGCGGTGGAGGGTAATGGGTTCGGGAGTAGTGTTAGAGCTGTCGGAGAGTAGCTCCTGGCCGATATACGCGCCCAGAGTGCCGATCATGCCGGTTTTGTGTCCGGCGGCGGTGAGGATGTCCCGGATCATATGGGCGGTGGTGGTTTTGCCCTTGGTGCCGGTGACGGCGATGAGGGTGAGCGCCTCTTCCGGGTGCCCGTAAAACTCAGCGGCCAGCAGGGCCAGAGCGGCGCGGGGGTCGTCCACCGCCACTCCGGGGACGCCCTCTGGTAAGGGCGGGTGGCACACCACGGCGGCGGCGCCGCGCTCCAGCGCGTCGGATATGTAGGCGCGGCCATCGGCGTTTGCGCCTTGCATAGCCACGAACAGTGCCTCGGGAACCACCTCCCGGGAATCGCAGGTGAGGGCGGCGATATCCGCGTCCTGGGGGCAGTCTGCTCCGATGGCGGAAAAGAGCTGGGACAGCTTCATGAAGATTGCTCCTTTTCATTTTGCTGTCCCAGTCTATGAAATTGTGCAAAAAATGTCCCTTCCGTGGTAGGAAGGGACATTTTGTCGTTTATTTGGTTGTCAGTGCCGCGCGTCCCACTCTCGCAGAAACGCCTGGGCATACTCCACGTCGGAGGGCGTGTCGATATACTCCAGCCCCCGCTTCTGCCGGGTCTCGGCCCCCTTGCCGGTGATGAGGATGACAGACGGTTCATGGCAGCTCAGCACCGCCTGCCGGATGGCCTCGCCCCGGTTGGGTTCAATGCGGCATTCACAGGCCACATGGGAGGCGATCTCTTGGCAGATGGACACGGTGTCCTCCTCGCCGGAGTCCTCCTCGGTGAGCACCACCAGGTCGGAGTACTGGCCGGACACTTCGCCCAGATCCCGGCGGCGGTCAAAGGCTTTCTTGCCAGGGCAGCCGAACACAGTGACGATTCGCCGGCCGGGGTACTCCTGCTGGACGGAGCGAAACAGCGTCTCAAAGCTCATGCGGTTGTGGGCATAGTCCACAATGGCGGTCACGTCCCCGTTTTCGCTGGAGTACACCTCCATCCGCCCCGGTACCCGGGCGCGGCCCAGCCCCTCCCGGACGGCGTTCTGGGGGATGTCCAGCCCCTGGCAGATGGCGATGGCGGCCAGGGCGTTGTCCACGTTGAACAGCCCCGGCATGGTCAGGCGGTATGTGCCGCCCAGCCGCGCCCCGTCCACCTGAAACAGGATGTCGCTCCCAACCTTCCGCACGTCGTGGGCGTACACATTCGCGGCGGGGTTTTGGCGGGAGAAGGTAAACACCGCCGTGCCGGGGACGCTTTGCGCGGCCTCCAGGGCCTCCCGGGCGTGGTCGCAGTCCAGGTTGACGCAGGACAGCTCCGCTTGGGCGAAAATTTTCAGTTTGGAGTGAAAATAATCGTCAAAATCCGGGTGCTCGATGGGGGAGATGTGGTCGGTGCCGATGTTCAAAAACGCGGCGGCGGCGAACCGGGTGCCCAGGGTGCGGTGGTACTTGAGCGCCTGGCTGGACGCCTCCATCACCACGTACTCCAGCCCGGAAGCGACAGCGTTGGCGAAGTGCTTTTGCAGCTCCAGGGGCTCCGGAGTGGTCAGGTGGGACTCAAACCGCTCCACCCCGTCCCAGGTGTCGATGGACGAGATGACCCCGCAGGACTTCCCCCGGGGGGCCAGGAATTCGTCCAGGATATATTTTAAATAGTAGGCGGTGGACGACTTGCCCTTGGTGCCGGTGACGCCGATGACCTTCAG
This sequence comes from uncultured bacterium, assembly GCA_947176765.1. Taxonomy (GTDB): domain Bacteria; phylum Bacillota; class Clostridia; order Oscillospirales; family Oscillospiraceae; genus Enterenecus. The sequence goes on along the minus strand of CAMWRX010000035.1, from coordinate 25,815 downwards.
CTTTTGGGACGGGTCGTTGTAGTACTTTACCGCCAGGGGCGCCAGGGTGCGGCGCATATCGCCCACCTGGACGCAGGGCAGATCTACTTCAGGATAGACCGTCTCACTGACATAGGCAAAAGCCCCCCGGCGCTTGGCGTCTGCCAGGTACTCGGGCTTGAAATGGGCGCCCTTGCAGATAAACAGGGTGCCGGGAAGCACCTCTTGGGAGCTGTAGGACACCAGCTCCACCGTGCGGCCCAAGTCCAGCCCGTCCGGCAGGGGGGCAGCCAGCAGGCCCAGCTTGTCCAACAGCCGGCAGTATTCACGTAGGGGAAACAACGTCAAATCCATGGTGAAAACCTCCACAAATCAGATGGTGCGCAGAGGATAGCCGCACCGCTCCACCGCCCGCTCCGCCATGACCATCATGGCGTCCAGGTAAAAGGAGGGCAGCGGGTGGTAGGTGGCGAACACGGACAGCTCGGTGCAGGCCAGAATGGCGCAGTCGCACCCGGCCCGGCGGATGGCCCTGTCGATGTGGGCGAATTTCTCCCGGCTGCCCTTCTCCCCCTGTTTGATCTCGTCATAGATGATGGACATGACCAGCTTTTGGGTGTCCGGGTCGGGGGCCACCGCCTCCATCCCCACCGCGGCGCACTCCTTTTGGTACAGTCCCGTCTGGATGGTGCCGTCGGTGGCCAGGATGCCGGGGCGCTTTTTGCCCTGGGCGGCCAGGGCGGCGGCGGTCTCCCGCAGCATATGGATGATGGGTACGCCAATGTCCCCCTGGAGCCGGTCGGCGAAATAGTGGGAGGTGTTGCAGGGGATGGCCAGCACAGTGCAGCCGCAGGTTTCCAGCGTTTTCGCGTCGCCCAGCAGCCGTTGATACAGCTCCTCCGTGTTCCCGGAGAGGATGGCGGCGGTGCGGTCTGGGATGCCGGTGTCGGACAGGATGACGGCGGGGAGGTGGTCCTGATCCTTTGCCGCGTCGGTGCGATCCAGCACAAACTGGTAAAACACCTGAGTGGCCTGGGGGCCCATGCCGCCCAAAACGCCTAATTTGGCTTCCTTTTCCATATGTGTATTCCCACTCTTTTCAACGATAATGTTGTTGTTGTGTATCAGCCTGGCAGAAAGGCCCCACCCCTGCGATAGGAGAGAAATTGGCTAAAAAACGTCCCGACAAAGTGGAATCCGTATGTTTCTATATTTGCTCACAAAACGTCAAGATTTCGTCTTTTCTATCTTTTACTGCCTCTTTAAATTCTACCGAACACAAACCAAGTTTTCCACAGCATTCAATTTCCAAATGACCATAAAAATGTTCTATGCTCCCAATAATTTGATCGCATTCTCTCATACTGGGGCCTGTCCTCAGTGCTATCGTATAGCCCTTTTTACCAGCGCTGATTGTCGCGTGTGGCTCGTGGGTATTGCACCAAGGGGTACATCTGTCGATAAACGCCTTAAATTGGCCTGGAATATCTGCCCAATAGGAGGGGGAGACCGAAACGATTATATCAGCCCATTCAAATTCATCCATCAACAAATTGACACCATCATTTTGAACACATTTTGCGGTTGCATGACAACTCCTGCACCCCTTGCAAAATTCAAACTGATAGTCATCAATGCAAACACTTTTCGTGATATATTGATGAGACAATTTTTCCGAAACAATGTTTACTATTTCTGCTGTCGCTCCTGTTCGCACGGGACTACAGTTTATCACAAGCGCGTTCATAAGCTCATCCCTCCAAATTGTGGTTACTGATGACTTTCAAGAAAGATTATCTGGTTTCTTGCAATACTTTCCAAAGCGCACATAGTTGCCAATATGGTTTTTCCAGATGCGCCAGATGCGGTTCGGGGTGTAGTCGGGGCGATACTCCATGGAGTGGTGGTCGGCCCCGGCCTTGAACAGCGCCTTCATCTCGCCGTGGTAGCGCTTGGGGATGAACCGATAGGCCAGCCGCCGGGGGATCATCCGCCAGATGGAGCGGTTTTTCACCACCGTCAGGGGCAGGTCTTTGCCCTCCACCAGATCGCCCACCAGATACTGGGCGATGTTGTGCCCGGAGCCGGTGACATAGTAGTTGCTGCGCCCCTGGCGGGTGTTGATCTCAAAGGCCTTGTACTTGCCGTCCCGCTGGTCGAACTTGATGTCGAAGTTGGAGAAGCCCACGTAGCCGATGTCCTCCAGCATCCCCCGGATCTTATCGCACAGCCCCTCGTCGTGCTCGGTGATGATGACGGCGTGGTTGCCGATGCCGTGGGGAGAGTGCTCTTCCAGCAGCACGTGGCCCAAGCACATCAGCTTCACCTTGCCGTGGGTGTCGGAGTAGTTGGTGAGCACCCGCATATAGGTGTCGTCCCCGGGGATGAACTCCTGGAGGATCATTTTGCCCGGATAGCCCGCGGCGTACACCTCGTCCAGGGCGGAGAGCAGCTCGTCCCAGGACTGGCAGATGTACACCTTTTTCAGCTCCCTGTGGCCGGTGGCCCAGTAGGCCACGCCGTCGGCGGGCTTGGCCACATAGGGCGCGCCCCAGGGCAGCTCAAAATCGTGGCCCATGTCCCCCGAGTACACAAAGGTGGCCGGGTGGTCGATGCCGTACTGGTCGCACAGGGCGTAAAACTGCTCCTTGTCGGTGAGCTTGTCCAGCATCTCCCCGCTGATATAGTTACACGTCACATTGGCGGGGAACTGATCCTTAAGATGGGCGGCCAGCTTCACGTAGCTGTCCCCACAGCCAATGACCAGCACCGTCTTATCCCGGCACTCCGCCGCCACGTTCTTCACGTTTTGGAGGAACACGTCCGCGTCCTCGTTTTCCAGGCAGGGGCGGTAGTCGATGATGGAGCTGTAGGAGCAGGGGAAGGACACGAACTTGCCGAAGGCGATGCTCCTGACCCCATAGGCCTCATGGAAGGCCCGGGCCACGCTGTACACGTTGATGTCACCGCCGAACAGCAGCGGTTGGAAGGGACATTCAGACATAAAAAATCGCGCTCCTCAGTAAAACGGATTCAGCCGCCCGCTCGCTTGACCAGGAACACCCCGTTGATCTGGGACAGCTTGTTGATGATGTGGGTCAGCTCATCCTGCCCCTGGACGGCCAGCTCCAGGTGAATGATGGCGTAGCCATCGGGCTGGCTGCGGGCGGACAGATTGTTCAGCTTGGCCTTCTGGGCGGACAGGGCCATGGCCACGTCCAGGGCCAGGCCGTCCCGGTCCTTGGCGGAGATCTCCAGCGAGGTGCGGAAGGTGGAGTCCCCGGTGTCCGCCCAGGACACCTTCACCCACCGGCCCTGCTCCTCCGGCTTGCGGCGGGCGGGGTCGGCGTTGGGGCAGTCCTGCCGGTGGATGGACACGCCGTAGCCCTTGGTGATGAAACCCACCACCGGGTCGCCGGGAACGGGGGTGCAGCACTTGGAGAACTTCACCATGCAGTTGTCCAGCCCCTCCACAATGATGCCGCTGATAGAGCGGCGGGGGACCTGGACGGGGCCCTTGGCGGTGGAGGGATAAACCGTTTCCCCGGCGGAGACCGCCGCCTGCATGGCCTCGGCTTCCGCCCGCTGGCGCTCCAGCCGGCCCAGGCGGGTCATTTCCTCCTTGATGCGTCCGGCGGCCTTCTGGGCGGACAGGCCGCCGTAGCCGATGGCGGCGTACAGCTCGTCCAGCGCGCCGAACCGCACCCGCTTGAGCAGGGTGTCCAGCAGGTCGGCGCTGGCGGTGATGGCGGACAGGGTGAGGCCGGCGTGCTTCAGCTCCGACTCAAACATAGCCCGGCCGGTGGCGATGTTTTCCTCCCGGCGCTCCTTTTTGAACCACTGGCGGATCTTGTTGCGGGCCTCGTTGGATTTGCAGATCTTCATCCAGTCCCGGCTGGGGCCCCGGGCGGATTTAGAGGTGATGATCTCCACGATGTCGCCGTTTTTCAGCGGCGTCTCAAAGGTGACGATGCGCCCGTTCACCCGCGCCCCGGTCATGGAGTTGCCCACGGCGGAGTGGATGGAATAGGCGAAGTCAATGGGGGTGGCCCCGGCGGGCAGGCTCTTCACGTCCCCGTTGGGGGTGAACACGAACACCTCGTCGGAGAACATATCCACCCGGAGGGTGCGGACAAACTCATCCGGGTCGGTGTCCTGCTGGCTCTCCAGCAGCTTGCGCACCCACTCGAACTCCCGCTCCGTGCCCAGCTTGCTGTTGGCCAACCCCTGCTTGTATTTCCAGTGGGCGGCCACGCCGTACTCGGCGGTTTGGTGCATCTGCCAGGTGCGGATCTGCACCTCGAAGGGGATGCCGTCCTTGCCCACCACGGTGGTGTGCAGGGATTGGTAGCCGTTGGGCTTGGGGGTGCCGATATAGTCCTTGAACCGGCCCAGCACGGGCTTGAACATATCGTGGATGCAGCCCAGCACGTTGTAGCAGGCGGGAATGTCCTCCACGATGACCCGGAAGGCGTACAGGTCAAAGATCTCGTTCAGCGTCTTGTTCTGGGCGTACATTTTGCGGTAGATGGAATAGATGTGCTTTAAGCGCCCATAGACCTTACAGTGGACGCCCTCCTGGGCCAGACGGTGCTCGATGTGGGCCTGCATATTGTACAGGAAGCCCGCGTGGAGAGTGGTGATATTGGTCAGCTCCTCCTCTACGTCATGGAAGCCCACCGGATCCAGGTAGCACAGGGCCAGATCCTCCAGCTCCCATTTCAGCTTCTGCATACCCAGGCGGTGGGCGATGGGGGCATATACCTCCATGGTTTCCAGGGCCTTTTCCTTCTGCTTGACGTCGGACTGGTACTGGAGGGTGCGCATATTGTGCAGCCGGTCACAGAGCTTGATGAGGATGACCCGCACGTCCTTGGCCATGGCCATGAACATCTTGCGCAGATTCTCCATCTGCTCGTCCTCCCGGGAGGTGTACTGCATCCGGGTGAGCTTGGTGACGCCTTCCACCAGGTTGGCCACCTGAACGCCAAACAGCTTGGCGATGTCGCCGTGGGTGGAGTCGGTGTCCTCGATGCAGTCGTGGAGCAGGGCGGCCACGATGGAGTCCTGATCCAGCTCCAGCTCGTTGACGATTTCCGCCACGGCGATGGGGTGGATGATATAGGGCTCGCCGCTTTTGCGCAGCTGGGGCCCGTGGTGATCGTTGGCGTATTCAAAGGCGGCACGGATGCGCTCCACATCCGCGCTGGGATTGGTTTCCAGTATGTGCCGCTCTAGTTCTTCATATCTTTCATGGGCTAGATCCATGATGATTCCTCCTTGCTGGGCTTTTGCGGGGCTCCTTGGGTGTTTTCCCGATTAGCTCTCGTCCAAAAATGCCCGCAGCTTCCGCATCAGCGCGGCCTGCTCCAGATCCACCTTGTCCTTGGGGCGGCACAGCCGCAGCCGATCCTGCTCCAGATGGATCAGCCCCCGGTCCCCCATCACGTGGAGGCAGACCAGTGTGCGTCCATAGGCGGTGTGCCCGTCGGGCTGGCGCGCGGCCTGGCGCAACAGGGCAGGGCCAGCGTCCATCCAGCCGCCGATGGCGTTGTGCTCCAAAAACCGCCACAGACGGGCGAAGTCCTGCCGGGAGGGCAGCAGCAGGCCCGCCTCCCACCGGGACAGCTCCGCTCCCTCCTGAAGACGCTGGAACAGCTCCTGCTCCAGCGCGGCCCGGGTAGGGGCGGGGCGCAGGTCGCACAGCTGGAGTTGCACGGCGCGGCTGCCCCGGAACTCGTTGATTTGGGGGGTGAAGAGCACGTCCAGCCGATCCCCGGCGGACACGCCGCAGGCGGTGGAATTGGCGGAGAAGAAGATGGCGTCCAGCACCACCCCGTCCCGCCGCAGCTTCATCTTCAGGTGCCGCCCGCCCCCCACGTCGCAGCAGGAGGTCACGCAGGCCCCCCGCAGCAGCAGCACCGGCTTGGGGTTGCCCGAGCCGAAAGGCTCCAGGGCGGACAGGGATTCCACCTGGGAGGCGCTGAGCAGGGCGCAGTCGTCCACCTCCGCGTCCACGTCGATGGCGGCCTCCATGGGTTCTCCCCCGGCGTAGTCGGACACCAGCTCGCAGATGAGCTGCCGGAAGGCGGGGATGTTCTCCTCCGGAATGGTGAAGCCGGCCGCCATTTCGTGGCCGCCGTAGGCGTCAAAGAGGTGGGCGCACCGCTCCAGGGCGGCGAACAGGTTGAACCCGCCGAAGGAGCGGCAGGAGCCCTTGCCCTGGCCGTTTTCCAGGCTGATCATCATGGTGGGGCAGGAATATTTTTCCGCCAGCCGGGAGGCCACGATACCCACAACCCCCTGATGCCAGCCCTTGCCCGCCAGCACGATGGCGGGGGCGGCCAGTTCGGGCCGCGCCTCCAGCAGTCCGGCGCACTGGTCATAAATGTCCTGCTCAATGGTCTGGCGCTCCCGGTTCAGGCGGCACAGGGCGTGGGCCAGGGCCTCGCCCCGCTCCTCGTCCCGGGTGAGCAGCAGTTCCAGGGCCACCATGGCCTGCTCCATCCGCCCGGCGGCATTGATCCGGGGGGCCAGGCCGTAGCCGATGTTGACGGCGGTGGGGACGGCACCCGGTTCCAGACCCGCCTCCCGCAGCAGGGCGCGCAGGCCGGGGCGTTTTGTATGGGCCAGCAGCTCCAGCCCCATGCGCACCAGGGCGCGGTTTTCGTCGGTGAGGCGCATCACGTCGGCCACGGTGCCGATGGCGGCCAGTTCCCCAAAGCGGAGGAACATGGCTTCCCGCTCTTCCGGGGGGGCCAGGGCCTGGGCCAGCTTCAGCGCAACCCCCACCCCGGCCAGTTCCGGGAAGGGATAGGCGCAGTCGGGCCGGCGGGGATCCACCACCGCCTGGGCGGCGGGAAGCACATCCTTGCAGTGGTGGTGGTCGGTGACCACCACGTCCACCCCCAGCGAGCGGGCGAATTCCACCTCGTCCACGGCGGTGATGCCGCAGTCCACGGTGACGATGAGCGTTACGCCCTGCTCCGCTAGGCGCTTGACGGCCCCCCGGTTGAGGCCGTAGCCCTCCTCGGTGCGGTCGGGGATATAGCTGACCGCCGTCCCGCCTAATAAAGTGAGCGCCTCGGTGAGCAGGCAGGTGGCGGTGATGCCGTCCACATCGTAGTCACCATAGACGCATATCAGTTCCTGATGGTCGATGGCGCGGCGGATGCGCTCCACGGCCCGATCCATGTCCTTGAGGAGGAAGGGGTCGTGGAAAAGCGACCGGCCGCTGGCGAGGAATTGGGCGGCCTGCTCTGGCCTGTCCAGCCCCCGGGCGGACAGCACCGCCGCGCACAGGGGGGACAGCCCCGCCGCCTCCAGCGAGCGCCGGGCAGAGGGCGCACCGGGGCGGCGCAGGTTCCACTGCTGATATTTCATGGCGCGCACCTCCCTAAAGGCCCCTTGTCATAAGGCGTTGTTTCCAAGATAACAATCTACTATATCATATTTTTGCGTGTGTTTCAACAGGCAAAAAGGGCGGCTCCTTTTCAAGAAAAGTGTCGCTGATTAAAACTCCGGCGATTTCACCAACGCCCTTGCTGCAGGCATGATGATATGGTATCATAAAAAGCGTCAAATCAGAATCGGATGGGGTGGTTATAGTATGAGATTGTTGATTTACGGTGCTGGTGTAATCGGCTGTTTGTACGCGGCTTTATTCGGTCAAGCAGGATATGACACTACTTTATATGCGAGAGGGAAGAGGCTTGAGGCATTCAGAGAGAACGGTTTACTATATGAAATAAAGGGCAAAACATATAAAGCGGAAGTAAAGATTATTGACCTCCTAAAAGAAGATGATAAATATGATTTTATTTTTTTGACGGTAAAAGAGAATCAAGTACATACAGCGTTAAAGGAACTAAGTCTGAATACCAGCCCTAATATCGTTACCATGGTAAATACACTTGAACCATATAGCAACTGGGAAGAGCTTTGCGGGAAGGGCCGCATCATCCCTGCATTTCCGGGCGCGGGCGGCAGTTTTGATAACGGTATACTAAAAGCTGCTCTTACACCACGCATGATTCAGCCCACCACATTTTCTGAAATTGATGGCAGTCAAACAAAACGTTTGTTAAGGTTAGCGGAGTTGCTGAAAGAAGCGGGAATTCCACACCAGATTGTGAAAGATATGCACCAATGGCAGTTGTGCCACCTTGCAATGGTTGTTCCGATTGCGGATGCTTATTATGAAGCGCAAAAGCCAAAAGAGGTATGGCGGGAATATGAGATAATGGCGAAAACCGCGAAACGGATGAAACGAAATTTTAAATCACTCCATGATTCAGGAATAACTCTTTCGCCAAAGAAAATGAATATTTTCCGCTACTCCCCCATTTTTGTACTTAAAATTGGGCTTACTATAGTTTTTAGAAGCAATTTTGGAAATGTATTTATGTATCAGCACTCTATAAATGCCCCTGATGAAATGAGACGTTTGCATACGCAGTTTTATCAATATATGAAAAGCAATGATGAGACCCAATGATAGGTTATTGACTGTTGCCCATTGAAGGCGGTTGCCTGTTTTGTCATTTTAGCGAAGGATTTCCAAATGCAGACATTACCAACCCTTAAACGGAAAAGGAATAAAGGGCGGCTGTCCAATATGGACAGCCGCCCTTTTCAAAACACGGATCAGCTCAGAACGGGAGCAGCCCCAAATGCTCCAGCAGGATTTTCAGCCCAATGAGCACCAGTACCACTCCGCCGGCCAGTTCTGCCTTGGACTTGTACCGCGCGCCGAACACATTGCCCACCTTCACCCCTGCGGCGGAGATGAGGAAGGTGCACACTCCGATGAGGGTGACGGCGGGGAGGATATCCACCCGCAGGAAGGCAAAGGTGACCCCCACCGCAAGCGCGTCGATGGAGGTGGCCACCGCCAGCAGCAGCATGGTCAGGGGGGCCAGGGAGGGGTCGCACTCCTCCTCATCCTTGCCAACCGCCTCCCGGATCATGTTGCCGCCGATGATGGCCAGCAGGACAAAGGCGATCCAATGATCCACGGACTCGATCAGATCGGCAAAGGCGGAGCCCAGCAGCCAGCCGATGGCGGGCATCAGGGCCTGGAAGGCGCCGAACCACAGCCCGACAATGATGGCGTGCCGGGGCATCAGCGCCCGGATGGACAGCCCTTTGCAGACAGCCACGGCGAAAGCGTCCATGGACAGGCCCACGGCCAAAATGAACAGCGCGGAAAATCCCATGATACATCATCCCTTCTTGTTTTGAGGGTATGCGGGACAATAAAAAAAGAGACTACCCGCATACGCGGATAAGTCTCGTCGTGAAAGGCTTGACCAGACGGCAGTACCGCCAGTATGTTGACCAAGCCGCGGCAAGCCGCCAACTACTCCCTTATCAGTAGGCTTATTTTAGCCGCGAAGAGGCGGTTAGTCAACCGCAACCATTGAAAAATGGCCTGGTTTTCCACAAACTGCCGGAACTGACAAAGAAATCTTTGAATAAACCTTGAATTTTCCCTGGGAGCGGTTGCGTTCCGGGCGGGAAAAGTATAATATTTAATTATTCAGAAACAGATCGGAAACGCTGCGCAAACACAGGCGTGCTATCCTGTGCCCAAAGCGGCCGGCCTGTGCGGAGTTTATCGTCCCGGAATGGAGAGAAGCGAATGAGCTACATATCCTTTGAAAACGTCAAAAAAGAGTATAAAATGGGCGAAATCACCATCAAAGCGGTGGACGGCGTGGACTTCGCCGTGGAGAAGGGGGAGTTCACCATCATCGTGGGCCCCTCCGGCGCGGGCAAGACCACGGTGCTGAATATGCTGGGCGGCATGGACGCCTGCTCCGGCGGCGTCATCACTGTGGACGGTGCCCGGGTGAGCGACTACAACGCCAAGCAGCTCACCGCCTACCGGCGGCACGACATCGGTTTTGTGTTCCAGTTTTATAACCTGGTGCAGAACCTGACCGCCCTGGAAAATGTGGAGCTGGCCGCCCAGATCTGCCGGGATCCCCTGGACGCCCGGGAGGTGCTGGAGCACGTGGGGCTGGGGGATCGGCTAGACAATTTCCCCGCCCAGTTGTCCGGCGGTGAGCAGCAGCGGGTGGCCATTGCCCGGGCCCTGGCCAAGAACCCCAAGCTGCTGCTGTGCGACGAGCCCACCGGCGCGCTGGATTATGTCACCGGAAAGGCCATTTTGAAGCTGCTTCAGGACACCTGCCGCCAGGAGGGCATGACGGTCATCGTCATCACCCACAACACCGCCCTCACCCCCATGGCCGACAAAGTCATCCACATCAAGAGCGGCCGGGTGGCCGCTGTGGAGCGCAATGAGCGGCCCACCCCGGTGGAGGAGATCGAATGGTAACACGGAAAAACCGCCTGACCACCGACGCGTTCCGGGAGATCAAAAACACTCTGAACCGGTATGTGTCCATCCTGGTGCTGGCGGCGCTGGCGGTAGCCTTCCTGTCCGGCCTGCGCTCCGCCGCGCCGGATATGCAGTACACCGCGGACAACTACTATGACCGCACCAGCCTGATGGACGGCTATGTGCTGTCCACCCTGGGGCTGACGGAGGAGGATCTGGACGCCCTGGCGGCTGCGGCGGGTATTGAAGCGGTGGAGGGCTGCCGGGATGTGGACGCCACCGCCATCGACCGCATTGTCAATCTGCGCTCCATGCCGGAGCGGCTCAATCTGCTGGAAGTGGTGGAGGGGCGTCTGCCGGAAGCCCCGGACGAGTGCGTCACCGAACATTTGCTGCTGGTGAAGCTGGGCCTTCAGGTGGGGGACAAATTGGAGGTCACGCTCACCGAGGATCACGGGGGCGACCTGGAGAATACCGCCTATACCATCGTGGGCGTGGTGAACTCCCCACTGTATGTGGGCCTGGACCGGGGCAATTCCTCCTTGGGCAACGGCTCGGTGGACGCCTTTGTCTACGTGCCGGGGGAGAACTTTGCCTTTGATTACTATACCTGCGCCTACTTTACCGGCCAGGGGCTGGCCGCGCTGGACAGCTACGGCGACGGGTACGAGGAGAAAATAGACGCCCTGGTGGACAGCCTGGACGGTTTGGCGGACGAACGGGCCCAGATCCGGCACGACACCCTCATCGGGGACGCCCAGGCCGAGCTGGACGACGCCCGCCGGGAGTTCGAGGACGCCAAAGCGGATGCGGATAAGGAGCTGGCCGACGCCTGGCAGGAGCTTCAGGACGGACGAAAAGAGCTGGACGACGGCTGGGCGGACTACTACGATGGCGAGGAGACCTACGCCCGTGAGATCGCCGACGCGGAACGGAAGCTGAGAGACGCACTGGCCGACCTGCGCCAGGGGGAAATTGACCTGGCCGACGGCCGCCAGGAGTACGAGGACGGGCTGGCCGAGTATCAGGACGGCCTGAAAAAATATGAGGATGGCTGGGCGGAATACCAGGACGGCCTGGCCGACTATGAGGACGGCCTGGCCAAGTATGAGGACGCCTTGAAAGAGTACGAGGACGGCAAGGCCAGGTATGAGGACGGCCTGAAGGAGTACGAGGACGGCTGGAGGTCATACCAGGCCGGCCTGGACAGCTACCGGCAGGGCAGGGCCGAGCTGAATCAGCGGCAGGCCCAGGTGAGCGCCGGATTGGAGCAGTACAACGCGGCGCTGAAGCAGTTCGAGGGTACGCCGATGTACGACGCGTTTGTGGCCCAGATGGCGTCGCAAAAGGCTCAGCTGGACGAGTGGCAGGCCCAGCTGGACGCGGGCTATGCCCAGCTCGCGGCCTCTGGGGAGCAGCTGTCCAGCGCCCGGAGGACGCTGGACAAGGCCCAAAAGGAGCTGGATGACGCCAAAAAGGAACTGGACGATGGCCAGGTAGAGCTGGACGATGCCAAAAAAGAGTTGGACGATGCCCAGGTTGAGTTGGTTGACGCAAAGAAGGAGCTGGACGACGCCAAGGTCGAACTGGACGACGCGTGGGCCAAGCTGGAGGACGCCCAGCGGGAGCTGGAGGAGGGGGAGCAGGATCTCCGGGACGGCTGGGCGGAATACAACGAGGGCGTGGCGGATCTGCGCCAGGCCCGTGTGGACGGGCGGCAGGAGCTGGACGACGCCCTGGCGGAGCTGAACGACGGCGAGCAGGAATATGCCGACGGCCTCCGGGAGTACGAGGATGGCAAAGCGGAGGCGGACGAGGAGATTGCCGACGCCCAGAAAAAGCTGGACGACGCCCAGGACGAACTGGACGACGTGGAGGAGTGCGAGTGGTACGTCCTGAGCCGGTTTACCAACGCGGGTATTGTGGGCTACTCCCAGGACTCCGACCGGGTGGGCAACCTGGCCAACGTGTTCCCGGTGATCTTCTTCCTGGTGGCGGCGCTGGCCTGCCTGACCACCATGACCCGTATGGTGGAGGAGCAGCGCACCCAGATCGGCTCGCTGAAGGCCCTGGGCTTTTCCAGGCTGGCCATCGCCAAAAAGTACATCGGATACGCCTTTTCCGCCAGCCTGGTGGGCGGTATCCTGGGGCTGGGGCTGGGCTGCACCCTGATCCCGCTGGTCATCGCCAACGCCTTCAACATCATGTATGCCATCCCCGCCCTGGAGTTCAAGCCCCAGGTGGGACTGTATGTGTTGGCGGTGCTGGCGGCGGTGCTGTGCACCACTGGGGCGGCGCTGTGGGCCTGTTTGTCCACTTTGATTGCCACCCCCGCCAACCTGATGCGTCCCCGGGCCCCCAAGGCGGGCCGCCGGGTGTTTTTGGAGCGCATCCGCCCCATCTGGAAGCGGCTGACCTTTACCTGGAAGGTGACCATGCGAAACCTGTTCCGCTATCAGCGGCGGTTCTGGATGACGGTGATCGGCATCGGCGGCTGCACCGCCCTGATTGTCACCGGCTTCGGCCTGCACGAGTCCATTTTTTCCATCCTCAACGAGCAGTTTGACCATGTGTTCCTCTATGACGCCACCGTGGGTCTGGACAAGGACGCGGGGGCGCAGAAGCTGGGGGCGGTGGAGCGGTATTTGGCCGACAGTCCCTGGGTGGAGGACTTTCTGCTCACCAGCGAGAAGCTGCTGGAGGCGTCCAGCGATGGCCCTGCCCAGAACATCTATCTGTTCGCCGTGGAGGATCTGGAGCGTTTTAACGAGTTTATCCAATTGGGCCACCGGCTGGATGACGGAAGCGTCACCCTGCCCGACGGCGGGGTGGTCATCACCGAGAAGCTGTCCGAGCTGCTGGGCGTGTCGGTGGGCGGCACCATTACCCTGGAGGAGGACGGCAAGCGGGTGGACGCCGTGGTGGCGGACATCGCGGAGAACTATGTCTCCCACTACGTTTACCTGTCCAATACCTGCTATCAGGAGCTGTTCGGCGAGGAGCCGGAGCAGAACGTGATGCTCCTGCGCTACGCCGATGGGGCGGGGGAGGAAGAGTCGGACACGGTGTCCAGCCAGTTGATGGCCATGGACGGGGTGGACTCCTACTCCTACATCGCCACCCTGCGGGACAACTTCACCGACAGCATGGAGGCCATTGACTACGCGGTGGTCATCATCATCCTGGCGGCGGCGGCGCTGGCCTTCGTGGTGCTCTACAATCTGACCAACATCAACATCACCGAGCGGGTGCGGGAGCTGGCCACCCTCAAGGTGCTGGGCTTCTATGACCGGGAGGTCACCGCCTACGTCTACCGGGAGAACCTGTTCCTCACCCTGTTCGGCATCGTCCTGGGGCTGGTCATGGGCCGGTTCCTCCACGCCTGGATGGTGCTGACGGTGGAGGTGGACATCGTGATGTTCGGCCGCGCCGCGCCCCCCTACGCCTACGTGCTGGCGGCGGTGCTGACGGTGGTGTTCTCCGTGGCGGTGAACATCGCCGCCCACTTCAAGCTGAAGAAAGTGGACATGGTGGAGAGTCTGAAAACCGTAGAATGACCTGCTGCGCGGACATGAGAACGGCCCCGGAGGGAAACCCTCCGGGGCTGTTTTTGCTGTGTGCGGAGAACGCCGCCCACAGGGGATGTCACTGTTGACGGAGAGGCCGCCTGCCAAGGCCCGGTCAGTCCGGGGAAGGGAAGTCCTTTACCGCTTCTGAGATGTCGGTTCCGGCTCCGATTTTGGCCAGCGCCTGCCACCACGCGGTGCGCGCTTGAAACCATCCGGGGGTGATCTGATAATAGTCGCCCATATACGGCGTAAAAATGCTGTATTCCGTCATGAGCATATCATTCTGATAGATGTTGTCCATATCCCGCACCGGCCAGTAGGAGGAGGTCTGGACTGCCTTTGTGTAGGCCGCGTCATTCTCGGTGATGTAGCGGATAAAGGTTTTGGCCGCCTCGGCCCGCGCCTCGCTTCCGTTGTCAAAAACGCCGAACCCCCAGATGCCGCCCTGAAGCTCCGGCGCGTCCCCATTGGTGGGAAAAGCCATGGGGAAAACCTCGAAATCCAAATCGGGGTTGTTGATGGTCTGCTGGATATCTACGGACGCGTTCCAGCAGAAGCACATGGCGGTTTCCTTTTTGCAGAACAGGTCGATCGCGTCGGCGGAGGTGAGGGACGGTTCAAAGGTAATGCCCTCTAAATCATAGAGAAGCCGCAGGGCCTGTTTGTTCTCCTCGCTGTCAACGGTATAAGATGTGTGGGTATCATCGGTAAAGGAGCCGCTGTACAGGTTGGTGACCAGCGCGCGCGTCCCCTGATCCCCGCTTTGGTTTTTGCAGTAGACGATGCCTGCGCTTTTCTGCCCGTAGGCGGTCAGGGCCTGAACCGCCTGGATAAAGCCGTCCGTCGTCCAGGTGTGGGTTTCCTCGTCGATGTACTGGAGGGCGCCCGCGTCCCGAAACATATCATAGTTGATGGCCATGCAGTGGGCAGACATACAGATGGGGAACTCATAATAGGCTCCATCGCTGTGCCGGCAGGCCGCTCGGATGTTGTCATAGATTTCACCGGCCTGCCGGGATTCCCACAGATCGGACAAGTCCACCATCCAGCCCTGCTCCCCCCAGTTTGCCACAAGGCGCTCCGGGCCCTCTAAAATCAGATCCGGGGCGGCGCCGTCCAGGACGGCCTGATTGACCCGCTCATCTCCGGTATCGTAATTCAGATATTCCACGGAAATATGGACGTTTGGATGTTCCTTATGAAAGCTGGTCAATATGGCGGACACCGCGGTGGGATTGCCCCAGTTGCCCACCGGAAAGGCCCACAGCGTCAGCTCGATATCATCGCTGGGATCGTCGCTGCTGTCGACAGACTCGGCGGGTGGGGCACTGACGCAGGAGGACAAAAGAGCGACAGACAGCAGGAGGCAGATCAAGGCAAGCAGCTTTTTCATGTCCAGCATTCTCCTTTTCCCATATTGACGATTCTAATGCAAATGCTGTCTCAGCAGGGAGAGGACCTCGTCCGGATCCAGGGGCTTGGCCGCATGGGCGTTCATCCCGCAGTTGAGACATTTTTGAATGTCCTCCTGAAACGCGTCGGCGCTGATGGCGATAATCGGGATGGTTTGCGCGTCCTCCCGCGCCAGCGCCCGGATGGCCTGGGCGGCTTCAAGGCCCGTCATAACGGGCATACGCAGATCCATCAATATGGCGTCATACCAGCCGGGGGCGGATGCCTTCAATTTCTCCACGCAGATCTGGCCGTTTTCCGCCCACTCCATTTCCAGCCCGGATTCGCGGAGCAGTTCATTGGCAATTTCCCAGTTCAGTTCGTTGTCCTCCGCCAGGAGGACGCGTCTGCCTGTCAGGTCAAGCTCAACTTTCGTCTCCTGCTCCTGCGTCTGCTGCGCCGGGGGCATATCGATGAAGCGGCGCAGGCCATAGTAAAGGCCGGAGCGGAACAGCGGTTTGGAGATGAAGCCGCGGACGCCAGCCCCTTCGGCCCATGCTTCCAGTTCATCCCACTCGCCGTCGGTGAGCAGGATGATGGGCAGGTCCGGACCGAACCGGTCTGACAGCTCCTTGGCGGTCTGCATCCCGTACTGTCCCTGCATATCCCAGTCCAGCAGGAGCATATGATAGGGTTCGTTTCGGCGGCGGCGTTCCTCGACCATTTGGACGGCCTGATCGATGTCCGCCGCGGCTTCCGCCCGAAGCCCGATGGATTCCAACGCGGAGACGGCGAGCCTGCTGGCGGTTTCATCATCGTCGATCATCAGAATATTCCGACTTGGCAGGCGCAGCTCTTTCTCCTGAGGCGCCGCTTTTTCCATATCCAAAATGATGTGGAAATGGCTTCCTTTTCCCTGCTCGCTCTCTATGACGATCGTACCGCCCATGGCGTCTACAATGTACTTGGTGATGGTCATGCCCATTCCGGCTCCCGCCGCCTTGTCCACGCGGGCGCTGTCCTCTCTGGCGAAGGGCTCAAATATCCTGCTCTGGAATTCCTTTGACATACCGATGCCGTTGTCCCTGATGTGCAGGTGGGAACGGATATAGTCGCCCCCCTTCGGGGAGGGTTCCTCGTACAGTTCCGCCTCGATTACGCCGCCTTCCGGGGTGAACTTCACCGAGTTTCCAAGCATATTCAGCAGGATCTGGGCCAACCGAACCCTGTCCGAGCACACATTTTCATGATAGATTTCATGTACGTAGATACTGAAACGCTGGTTTTTCTCCTGGATCTGCGGCTGAATAATCGTCATGATATTCTGCATGATCTCACGTATGGAGAGGGGCTCCATATTTAACGCGAGATTTCCGCTCTCGATCTTGGACATATCCAGCATATCGTTAATGAGGCCCAGCAGATGCCGGCTGGATACGTGGATCCGCTTGAGACAGGAGCGCACCCGGGACGGATTGTCCAGGCTGCCGATGGCGATGGACGTCATTCCCATGATGCCGTTCATCGGCGTGCGGATATCATGGCTCATATTGGAGAGAAATTCGTTTTTCGCCCGGTTGGAGCGCTCCGCCGACAGCTTGGCCTCCTCGGCGGTTTTTCTGGCGTCATCCAACGCGTGCATCTGCATTTTGGTCAGCCGGTAGTAGCCCACAAAGACAAGCAGCAGGGCACAGACGATCAGGCAGCAGCCGCCGATGGAGATATACGACCATATTTTCTGAAGGAGGTTGATGGTTTCGTCCAGCGTGTTGTGAGAGATCTTCAAAAACAGGTGCCAGTCTGAATTGGGGAGGTTGGTGCAGTAGACGTTCCAGCGCTCGCCCGAGATCAGCACTTCGCTGGTATAATCCGTGTCGGTTTCCATGGCGGTGCGGAATTCTTTTACGTATTGGGCCGGATCCTTTCCGCCGTACGGTTCGTAAAGATTTTCCACCCGGTCAAAATAATTCGTCTCTTCCACGGCGTAGTTGGCCAAAACGTAACTGCCGTCGTCGCGGATGATGGAATACTCCATGCTGTCGTTTTGAATATTGTTTTCCAATCTGTCGCCGAGGTATTTGGTGGGCAGTCCGGCGACCAACGCGACGCTGGTATTCCCGTCATCCATGGGATAAACCGCCGGCACACCGACCAATACCACCGGAATCCCCGCCTCGTCTTTTCCCGCGCAGACGTTATGCTTGCCGCCCTGAACGGAGCGGTGCAAGGCCTCCGGGACGTCCGCCGTCACTTGGGAGCCGTAGATCATATGGAAGCTTCCGTCGTCCGTATAAAACGCCAGGTATTCAAATCCCGCCGAGCGGGCATTGTACGTCAGGTTGACCTGCATCGATCTCCCGCCGGTCGTGCGCCCGGGTGGAACGGAATTCACAAGGGATTCCACCTGGGACAGGCGAAGCTCGATGGTGGTTCCAAAATGGGACGACACCTGCTCACTGATGCCGGACATATAAAAGATGCCCAGCCGCCGGACAGCGTTTTCACTCATTAGGCTCATGCATATCGTTTGGACGATAAATATCGCGACACAGAAAAGCGATACCAGAACAAGGCTTATATTTAAAAAACGTGTTGTTCTTTTTTCCATGATCCATATCTCCCAAACAGCATGATTCCGGCCCTGTTCAATCATTTTATCAAACTATGAGGCTTATGGCAATCATATCTTTCGGGTTTTTCATGGGCGGAGGCTGTTAAAAAATATTGGCGCCAGAGTGTAAAGGACTTGCGCAAATCCTGAAAATGCGATATAAATGATGGTGACAGCTTGCACCTCACACTGAAAGGAGATCCCAATGAAACCATATGCGGAAATGACCCAAGAAGAGCTGAAAAGCCTGAAGGCACAGCTGAAAGCCGAATATAAAGAGTATCAGGGGAGGGGCCTGAACCTGAATATGGCCCGAGGAAAGCCCTGCACCGAACAGCTGGATCTGTCCATGGGGATGATGGACGTGCTGAGCAGCGAGGTTGATCTGACCTGTGAGGACGGCACCGACTGCCGGAACTACGGCGTTTTGGACGGAATCAAGGAAGCCAAGGAACTGATCGGGGACATGATGGAAAACCCCATTGACAGCATCATCATCTATGGAAATTCCAGCTTAAACGTGATGTACGATACCATTTCCCGCTCCATGACCCACGGCGTGATGGGAAGCACACCCTGGTGCAAGCTGGACAAGGTCAAATTCCTGTGCCCCGTTCCGGGATACGACCGCCATTTTGCCATTACCCAGTATTTCGGCATTGAGATGATCAACGTGCCCATGACGCCCACCGGTCCGGATATGGATCTGGTGGAGGAGCTGGTGGCTTCGGATGACGCGATCAAGGGCATCTGGTGCGTACCGAAATACTCCAACCCTCAGGGGATTTCTTACTCGGACGATACGGTGCGCCGGTTTGCCCGGCTGAAGCCGGCGGCCAAGGATTTCCGTATTTACTGGGACAATGCTTACGGGGTACATCACCTGTATGACCGGGATCAGGATCATTTGATTGAAATTTTGGCGGAGTGCAAACGGGCGGGGAATCCGGATCTGGTATATAAATTTGCCTCCACCTCCAAGATCAGCTTCCCCGGCTCCGGGCTTGCGGCCATCGCCACGTCTCCCAACAATATGGAGGACATCAAGATGCAGCTGGCCATCCAGACCATCGGCCACGACAAGGTGAACCAGCTCCGCCACGTGCGGTTCTTCGGCAATATCCACGGCCTGGTGGAGCATATGCGCCGTCACGCGGATATCCTCCGCCCCAAGTTTGAGATCGTGATCGGCACCCTGGAAAGCGAGCTGGGCGGTCTGGGGATCGGGACGTGGACGACGCCCAAGGGGGGATATTTTATCTCCTTTGACGCCCTTGACGGCTGCGCGAAGGCCATCGTGGCCAAGGCGAAAAAAGCCGGCGTGGTGATGACCGGGGCGGGCGCGACCTATCCCTACGGCAAAGACCCCCATGACAGCAATATCCGAATTGCCCCCACCTACCCGTCCCAGGAGGATCTGCGGACGGCCATGGAGATCTTTACCCTCTGCGTCAAGCTGGTCGCCATTGATAAGCTGCTGGGCGAGGATGCCGCCCACTGAACAAAAAGCGGGAATAGATAAAGAACGCCCCCTGATTTCCACGGAAATCAGGGGGCGTTTGGATGCGGCGCAAATCAATTTTGGGGTCTTGACCAATTTGGTCAACGGCGGTATGGTGAGGAGGAAAGGGGGGACTGCCGTGAACCCGAAATTTTTCAAGCTCTCCCAGGAGCGTCAGGATCTGATCCGAAACAGCGCCATGACAGAGTTT
The DNA here is from genome assembly GCA_947176765.1 of uncultured bacterium. Lineage (GTDB taxonomy): Bacteria > Bacillota > Clostridia > Oscillospirales > Oscillospiraceae > Enterenecus. Next base: position 6,204 of record CAMWRX010000035.1, on the reverse strand, counting down.
GGCGCGGCCACCTTCAAAAAGACCTCCGCCGACTCCATTGCCAAGCGGGCCGGGGTGTCCAAGAGCCTGCTGTTTCACTATTTCAAAGACAAGCGGGAGCTGTACCTCTACCTGTTCCAGTACGCCATCGACGAGTGCATGAACATATTCAACCGCCATATTCTGAAAGCCGCCTACTTTGGCGAGACGGACTTTTTCCGCACCCTGGAGATCGGGCACAAGGTGAAAATGGACATGGTGCGCCGCCATCCGGGGCTGTTCCGCTTTGTCATGCGGGCTTATTACGAGCGGGACAGCGTGCTTACCCGCGGACTGCGGAAAAAGCTGGACGATGTGCTGGCCCAGAGCACCGACCAATTCCTCAGCCGGATGGATCTGCACAAGTTCAAGGACGGCGTGGACCCCAAGGTGTTGGTCCGTCTGCTGACGCTGGCGGCGGAGGGGATGCTGGCGGAGACGGGGGCGTATACCCCCGAGGAGATCAACAGGCTGTTTTCAGAGTATAAAAAATACGCGGATATGCTGCGGCAGCATCTCTATAAGGAGGAATACCTGTGATTCAACTTGAGAAGCTCACCAAGCGCTACGGCAAAGCCCGTGGGGTGACAGACCTGACCCTGCAAGTTCCGGAAGGCGGCTGTTTCGGCTTCATCGGCCCCAACGGGGCGGGCAAGTCCACCACCATCCGCACCCTGCTGGGGCTGCTGTCCCCGACAGCCGGAACGGCAAAGGTGCTGGGGCTGGACTGTGTGCGGGATCGGGAAAAAATACTGGCCCAGGTGGGCTATATGCCCTCCGAGGCCATGTTTTACCCGGAAATGCGGGTGTCGGAGGTCATCAAGCTGTCCGCCGGTTTGCGCAAAATGGATTGCCGCGCCCGGGCGGATGAGCTGTGCCGGGCGCTGGAGCTGGACGTGGGCAAGCGCATCCGGGAGCTGAGCCTGGGTAACCGGAAGAAGGTGTCCATCGTGTGCGCCATGCAGCACTGGCCCCGGCTGTACATCCTGGACGAGCCCACCAGCGGCCTGGATCCGCTGGTTCAGCGGGCCTTTTGGGCGGAGCTGGAGGCCCGGCGGGCGGAGGGGGCCACGGTGTTCCTGTCCTCCCATGTGCTCTATGAAGTGCAGCGGTACTGCGACCGGGCCGCCATCATCCGGGAGGGGCGGCTGGTGGTGGAGGGGACCACCGCCGAGCTGGACATTGAGAACAAATTTTTCGATTACTACGAGGGGAGGGTGGGGCAATGACCGTGTTTCGCAAGGAGCTGCGCTCCGGCGGGCTGGGCTTTCTGGTGTGGAGCGCCATTATTGGCGGCTTGATGGCCGTGTGCATCGGCATCTATCCGTCCATGTCGGACTCCATGGACGAGATGTCCGCCCTGTTTGCCGGGATGGGGGACTTTTCCGCCGCCTTTGGGCTGGATAAGCTGCAATACGGCTCCATCATGGGCTTTTATGGCACCGAGTGCGGCAATATTTTGGGCCTGGGCGGGGCCTTTTATGCCGCCCTCACCGCCATGGGCCTGCTGGCAGGCGAGGAGGGCGGCCATACGGCGGAATTTCTGCTCACCCACCCCGTCAGCCGCCTGCGGGTGTGCCTGGAAAAGCTGGCGGCGCTGGCGGTGCTGATCGTGGGGCTGAACCTGGTCTGCTTCGCCTGCGGCGCGGGGGGCATCCTGGCCATTGGTGAAGAGGCGGACTGGGGCGACCTGCTGCGCTACCACGGGGCGCTGCTGCTGATGCAGCTGGAGATCGGGGCTTTGTGCTTCGGCCTGTCGGCGCTGCTGCGCCGGGGCGGGCTGGGGCTGGCGATGGGGATGGCCGCGCTGCTGTACTTTGCGGGTCTGCTCATCAATCTGGATCAGAGGCTGGACTGGCTGCGCTTTGTCACACCCTATTACTATGCGGACGCGGCCCGGATTTTTGCCGGGGAAACGCTGATTGGCCCTATGCTGGCGGGCTGCGCCCTGGGCGCGCTGGGGGCGGGCTTCGGCCTGTGGTGGTATCGGCGGAAGGATATTGCGTAAAAGCGCCCCCTCCCTTGAAATTCTCCCCCGCAAGTAGTAAAATTCCATTTAAAATCAGTCCGCAAGGGCTGGAGCGCATGGCTGAAACGCTGGGGGGAACGGGACATGACCTATGACTGCCTGATTATTGACGACGAAAAGCTGCTGGCGGACAGCACAGCGGAATATTTTAACCTGTTCGGTGTCAAAACCGGGGTGGCGTACAGCGCCTCCGACTGCCGGGACTTTTTGAACGAAAACTCGGCGCGTCTGCTGCTGCTTGACATCAACCTGGGCGACGGGAGCGGCTTTGCGCTGTGCAGGGAGCTTCGGGAAACTGTGGATATTCCCATCCTGTTCATCTCCGCCCGCACCAGCGACGACGACCAGATCATCGCCCTGAGCATCGGCGGCGACGACTATATCCAAAAGCCCTATTCCCTCAGCGTCCTGCTGGCCAAGGTCAAGGCGGTGCTGAAGCGCTGCGGGGATAAGGGGGGCACGGGCTATGCCGACGGGCGGCTGACGGTGGACTTTGACGCTCGGCAGGTTTTTGCCGGCGGGGTCCCCGTCAAGCTGACGGCCCTGGAGTTCAAGCTGCTGGCCTATCTGATCCAGAACGAGGGCAGGGTGGTTCCCAAGGGGGAGCTGTTTGAAAAGGTCTGGGAGGATAAATTCACAGGGGACGGCACGCTGAACGTACACATCCGCAAAATCCGGGAGGCCATCGAGCGGGAGCCGGGCAATCCCGAATATATCCTCACGGTCTGGGGTGAGGGCTACCGGTTCAGAGGAGGCGGCCAATGAGGGGCCGCGCCTTTTTCGTCGGCCTGTTCCTGGTTTTTGCGGCAGAGCTTGCCATGCTGGTTTTGCTCATGGGCCATGGAACCGAGAGCCCCTGGGATACGGTGGCGGTCAACGAGATCGTGCAGACCGTGCAGCGTGACTGGGATTCTTTGGCGAACCATGTCAACGACACCGAGTTTGACTATGTGGTGCTGGGCGCTGACGGGACAGTGCTGTATCGGACAAGGCCGGGGCTGAGCGAAAGCATGAACGCCGCAATTGCCCACAAGGATACGATGCTGGACGTTGAGGTTGGCGGAATGCCGGTGGGAAAGCTCATCATTTACAATGACGATGCGCTGACGCTCCAATCGGAACAGCAGACTGTCGTTTTTGCTGTAGCGGCGGCCATGCTCTTGCAGCTCGGCATCTGCGCGGGGTATTTCTGCTATCTGCGCCGCACCGTGGTGGCCCCTTTCCGCAAGCTGGAGCAGTTCGCCCAGCGGGTGGCAGGGGGCAACCTGGACATCCCGCTGAAAATGGACCGGCACAATCTGTTTGGGGCCTTTACCGAAAGCTTCGACCTCATGCGTGCCGAGCTGAAGAAGGCGCGGCTTGCCGAGGCGAAAGCGGCGGCGGCCAAGAAGGAGCTGGTGGCCAAGCTGTCCCACGACATCAAAACGCCGGTGGCCAGCATCAAAGCCGCGTCCGAGGTGGGCGCGGCACGGGCTTCGGATGACAAAAACCGGGAGAATTACTGGCAGATCACCCAGAAGGCGGACCAGATCAACACGCTGGTGACCAACCTGTTTTCCGCCACGCTGGAGGAGCTTCACGAGCTGACCGTCACGCCGTCGGACATAAAAAGCGAGGAACTGCGCACCCTTCTGGAAAACGCCGACTATCTGCACCGCTCGGCGCTGCCCAACCTTCCCGACTGCCTCCTGTATGCGGACAGGCTCCGTTTACAGCAGGTGTTTGACAATATCTTTGCCAATTCCTATAAATACGCCGGCACGGACATCGACGTGGCTGTGGAACTGAAAGAGGGCTGTTTGACGGTCTGCGTGGAGGACTATGGCGGCGGGGTCAGTGAGCAGGAGCTGCCCCACCTGAAAGAGAAATTCAAGCGGGGCGGCAACGCCAAAGACATCGAGGGCGCCGGACTGGGGCTGTACATTTCCGACCACTGTATGCGGGAAATGGGGGGACGGCTGGAGCTGGAAAACGGCGCCTCCGGGCTGAAAGTGACCGTATGGATCGCCCTCAGCCATGGGATTTAAGGAACTGTTAAGGATTGCATAAAGACAGTTAAGGTTTGAACCCTCATAATGGAGCGTGCAAAGGAGGGTATCCCGTTATGAACGAAATCCTGTTAAAAACGGAAAAATTGAGCAAATCCTTTTCAAACGGCGGTTCCATGCAGCACGTTCTGAAAAACATCGACCTGGAGCTGCACAAAGGCGACTTCACCGTCATCATGGGGGCCAGCGGCGCGGGCAAATCCACGCTGCTGTACGCCCTGTCCGGCATGGACACGCCCACGTTAGGCACCATCACCTTCGGGGAGCGCGTCATCTCCGACCTGTCCCAGGATGGGCTGGCGGTGTTCCGTCGGGAGCACTGCGGCTTCGTGTTCCAGCAGATCTACCTCATCGACGGCATGAGCGTGATGGACAACGTGCTGTCCGCAGGACTGCTGGTGAGCCGGGACAAAAAGGCCCTGATCCGGCGGGCGAAGGAGCTGTTCGCGGCGGTGGATATTTCGGAGGAAACCCAGCGGAAATTCCCCACCCAGATCTCCGGCGGCGAGGCCCAGCGGGTGGGCATTGTTCGGGCCCTCATCAACTCGCCCGAGATTCTGTTCGCCGACGAGCCCACCGGCGCGCTCAACTCCCAGACGGGCCTTGACGTGCTGGACACCCTGACCCGGTTCAACGAGCAGGGCCAGAGCGTGGTTATGGTCACCCACGATATGCGCTCCGCCCGGCGGGGAAACCGCATCCTGTACCTCAAGGACGGCGTGATCCTGGGCGAGTGCGACCTGGGCCGGTATGCCCCCGGCGATGGCGAACGGCACAAGAAGCTGGCCGCCTTCCTCCAGGACATGGGGTGGTAGCCATGAGAAAGAGTCTTTTGATTGCCCGCTCCAATATGCGCCGTGCCCGTGGCCAGGCGGTGGCCATCGTCGTGCTGATCCTCATCGCCGCCATGATGCTCAACCTCTGGCTGATGCTGGCCATGGACTACAAGGCCAACTTCGACCGGTATCACGACAAGCTCAACGACGGGCACGTCACCCTGGCGGTGGACAGCGACACCCCCGAGTTCCGCGCCTTTCTCACCGAGACGCTGGAGCGGGACAGCCGCACCGACCAGTTCCGCCTGGACTCCTGTATGCACATGGTGGGCGGCTTTGACTACAACGGCGGCGAGATGAACAGCGAGATGATCTTCCTGGACAAAGACGCCGCCCTGTCCCGCTCCATCGGGACGGCTGAACTGGTGGCGGAGGGCGGCTATTCCAGCGGGGTTTACCTGCCCATGCTCTATCGGTCGGATGAGATTGATATAGGCAAGCCCATCGAGATTTCCATCGGGAGCAGTCAGGTCACCTACACGGTGTGCGGCTTTTTCAACAGCGTGATGATGGGCTCCCACAACTGCGCCATGACGGAGCTGATCCTCACCGGTGACAAGTACGAGGAACTGGAGACGCTGGGGTACGCGCTCCAGGCTGTGCTGTGCTCCGTGCGGCTCCAGGACAAGGCGGAGAGCCAGGTATTCGAGGCGGACCTGAAAACGGCGGTGTCCGGCCAATTCCCGGAGGTCCGGGCGGTGAGCAATTCCTATGCCCTGGTGACCCAGTCCCGCTACATCTCCCAGATGATCTGCTCCGGCGTCATAAGCGTCATGGCCTTTTTCGTGCTGCTCATCGCGCTGATCGTCATCGCGTCCAACATCATCAACTACATCCAGGTCAATATGAAGGACTTGGGCGCGCTGAAGGCCATCGGCTACACCTCCCGGCAGTTGGTGGGCTCCCTGCTGACGCAGTTTCTGGGGCTGTCCCTGACAGCGGCGGTGGCGGGCGCGGGGCTTTCCTATGCCCTGTTCCCCGGGTTCAACTCCATGATGATCGGGCAGACGGGCATCCCCTATGCCATCCGGTTTTTGCCGGTGCCTTTTGTGCTTACCCTCGCTATCCTTGGAGCGGCGGTGGCGCTGGCGGTGTGGCTGGCCGCCCGCAGGATCAAAAAAATCGAGCCGATCACAGCGCTGAGGGCGGGGCTGTCCACCCACAATTTCAAGCGCAACCATGTGCCGCTGGACAAGACAAGCGCGCCGCTGGACCTTGCCTTGGCGCTCAAGACCACCCTGTCCGGGCTCAAGCACAATGTGACCGTCTGCGT
>CAMWRX010000034.1 GCA_947176765.1 uncultured bacterium | reverse complement strand
CGGAAATTGAATGGAACGCATTCGCTGGCTGCACGAGCCTGACCAGCGTTACCATCCCCAGCAGCGTGACAGAAATTGGAGTTGGCGTGTTCGCTGGCTGCACCAGCCTGACCAGCATCACCATACCCGACGGCGTGACGGAAATTGGATGGAACGCATTCGCTGGCTGCACGAGCCTGACCAGCGTTACCATACCCGACGGCGTGACGAAAATTGGCGGGGGCGCATTCGTGAACTGCACCAGCTTAACCAGCGTCACTATCCCCAACAGCGTGACGGAAATTGATAAAGTCGCGTTCGCTGGCTGCCCCCTGACCGATGTATACTATGCTGGAAGCGAAACGCAGTGGGACTGCATTGAAATCGACCTGACAGACGACGGCAACGCCCGGTTGTTATCCGCCGAGATTCACTATAACAGCGTTGGCCAGCCCGGGAAAACAGACAAGGCATCCGGACAGGAGGGCGGCTTCCCCGTGGTCCCGGTGGTCGTTGTCGTAGCCTTGGCGGTGGGCGCCGCGGTTTTTGTGATGAAGAAAAAGGGACAGCAGGCGGCCGTACCTACGGCCCCTGGGCCAGCGTCCCCGGTTCAGCCGCCGGTTCCCCCCGTTACGCCGACATCCACGCCGAACTTCTGCCCCAACTGCGGCCAGCGGCTGCAGCCGGGAGCGAAATTCTGCCCCAACTGCGGGAAAACCCTGACCGACGGGAAAAATTAGAAAGAGGGGGGATTTCATGGCCCGCATTGACAAGAAAAACTATTATCTGGACATCGCAGGCACCGTGCTGGAGCGCTCCACCTGCCAGCGCCGCCACTACGGGGCCATCATCGTGCAGAACGACGAGATCGTGTCCTCCGGCTACAACGGCGCGCCGAGGGGCCGGAAAAACTGCGGCGACCTGGGCTACTGCGCCCGGGAGGCCATGAACATCCCCTCCGGACAGCGCTATGAGCTGTGCCGCTCCGTCCACGCCGAGGCCAACGCCATCATCTCCGCCCCCCGGCGGGAGGTGCTGGGGGCCACGCTGTACATGGTGTGCAAGGACCCGGAGACGGGAGAGCTGATCCCCGGTTCCTCCTCCTGCTCCATGTGCCGCAGGCTCATCATCAACGCGGGCATCGCCAAGGTGGTCATCCGGGACACGCCCACAGACTACCGGGTAGTAGATGTGGAAGCGGAGTGGATCGACCGGGACGACTCCATCCCGGAGCACCTGAGATGAGGCGTTTTTTTGCGCTGTGCCTGGTGTTTATCCTGCTGGCGGGGTGCGCCCTTGCCCCAACCCAGGCGCAGCCCACAGCGGAAAACATCTTTTTTGCCATGGACACCGTGATGACCCTGCGGCTGTACGAGGGCGGGGACGATGCGCTGCTGGACGAGGCCGAGGCGCGGGTGAAGGAGCTGGAAGCCCTGTGGTCCGTCACGGACGAAAACAGCGAGATCTACGCCCTGAACCGTGACGGCGAGGGGCCGCTGTCCCGGTCAACGGCGGAGCTGCTGGACACGGCGCTGGGTATGTGCCGGCGCACCAACGGCGCGCTGGACATCTCCATTTACCCCGTTCTGCGCGCCTGGGGCTTCACCACGGGGGAGTACGCCGTCCCGGACGAAGATGCCATCGCCGCCCTGCTGCCCCTGGTGGACTATACCCAGGTTCGGTGGGACGGAACGTATGCCTCCCTCCCTGACGGCATGGAGATCGACCTGGGCAGCGTGGCAAAGGGCTATACGGGAGACATACTGTCCGATTATTTGAAGGGGAACGGCGTCACCTCCGCCATGCTGGACTTGGGCGGCAACATCCAGACGGTGGGGGCCAAGCCGGACGGCTCCCCCTGGCGGGTAGGCGTCCGTGACCCGGAAGGGGACGGGAACATCGGCGTGGTGGAGGTCATCGACCAGGCGGTGGTCACCTCCGGCGGGTACGAGCGGTACTTTGAGGAGGACGGCGTGCGCTATTGGCACATTCTGGATCCCAAAACCGGCTCGCCCGCCCGCAGCGGGCTGGTGTCCGTCACCGTGGTGGGGGACTGCGGCGCGGTGTGCGACGCGCTGTCCACCGCCCTGTTCGTCATGGGACGTGAGGGGGCGGTAGCCTTTTGGCTCCGGCACGGCGCTGAGCTGGGCTTTGAGCTGGTCCTGGTGGAGGAAGACGGTTCCGTGACCATCACCAAGGGGTTGGAGGGGTGGTTCGCCCTCAGCGGTCAAGATAGGATCCTCGCCGTAGTTCAAAATTGACGATGTCCCGCAAATATGCTATACTGAAATCCGCCGGAGTGTCCGGCGGATTTTTGTAACTAATCTCACACGAGAGGAGTGGTTTTTATGAAAATGAACCGTGAACGGAGGGTCCACGGCGTCTGACCCTCCAATATGTTTAGGAGGATGTCAAATGAACGATCAAATTACGGTCAAAGAACTGACCACAGCAGAGGAGGCCGCCCGCTTCTGGCAAGAGCTGTACGCCTATTTCCAGCGCGACCTGTTCCCCGACGACGGCACCAACCCGGACCGGGAGGAAGACCTGGACTACTTCCTGGGAAAGGAGTACCGCGCCGCCATCGAAGGGCTGCACCGCCGGGAGAAAGACCCGCTGTACCAGCTGGCCTTCCTGCGGGACGGGCGGGAAATTGGCTTTGCCATGCCCGCCACGTACCCCAGCGAGGACGGCAAATGCTGCATGATGGAATTCTGGGTGTTGCCGGAGCACCGGGGCGGCGGTACGGGCCGCGCCTGCGCCCAGGCCCTGCTGGACTGGGCCCGCCAGAGGGGCGCGGCCTACTTTGAGATCAACGCCGAGGGGGAGTCGCGGCGGCGGTTCTGGGCCTCCCTGGGCTTCCTGCCCAACGGGGTGGACGAGTGGGGCACGCCCTGTATGCTGCTGCCGCCGGAGGGGGCGCTGCCCATCACCGTGGAGCGGCTTACCGACCCGGAAAGCTGGCAGCTCTACAAGCTGGAAAACAGCTTCCTGGCTGAGATCGGTGAGGAACCGCTCACCGAGGAGAAAAAGGCCCGGCTGTCCGCCGCCGTTCGGGAGGGGAAGATCGTTTTCTTCCTGGCCATGCGGGGGACGAGGGCCGTTGGGATGTGTTCGGTGTCGCCCTGCTTCTCTACCTTCGCCTGCGGGGAGATTGGGGTGTTCGACGACTTCTATGTGGAGCCCCCTTTCCGCCGCCGGGGCGCGGCCCGTCTGTTGACTCGGGCCGCCCAGGAGTGGTGCCGGGAGCGGGGGATGGCCAGCCTGACGGTGGGCTGCTCCAACCGGGACGTGGGGATGTACCGCGCCCTGGGCTTCGAGCTGGAGCTGGGCGCCATGCTGGCCTGCCCGCTGGAAGGGTAAAAGCGTATCTCTCGCAAAAGCAGAAAAAACGGACGCCCCGGATACCGGGGCGTCCGTTTTCGATTGATTCCGTTACAGCTTTTTCAGGGTTCCCACCTGCTCCAGGTCGGCCAAAATCTCTTCCAGGCTGGCTCCCGCCTCGGAGCCCACGGCGGCGGTCACCGCCCCCTCGGCCACGGGACAGTCCGCCATGGCCAGCTTCCGGCCCTCCATGGATTCGATGACCATTTCGGCGGTCATCACCGCGCTGCCCATGTCCATGAGCAGGATGACCCCGTCATCGGAGTATACCGCGTCAATGGCGTTGGAGATCTTCTCGAAGCTGGTGCCGAAGGAGCCGTCCTCCAGTCCCCCGGCGGCGGCCATGGGGGCGGTCTTGGCCATCATCCGGGCCAGATCCACCACACCCTCCGCCAGTTTGGAGCTGTGGGATACGATCACAAGTCCGACCATGTCACACCTCGCCCGCCGCGATCTCCAGCACCATGGTGAAGGAGGTGGCTCCGGGATCCTGGTGGCCGATGGAGCGCTCGCCCAGGTAGCTGGCCCGGCCCTTGGTGGCGGCGATGGTCTTGGTGAACTCCACGCCCTCCCAGGCGGCGGCCACGCCGGCCGCGAAGGCGGCTTTGGCGTCCTGAGTTTCCGCCCATTTGGCCTCTATGGCCTCCTTGGCGGGGATCATGGCGTCCAGCATGGTCTTTTCGCCCTTCGTGGAGCGGCCCCGCTGCATGATGCCCTCAATGGCGGACTGGAGGCCCGCCAGAAAGTCGGGGACGGTGATGTCGGCCTTGCCCTTGAGGGCCGCGCCCATCTTCATAAAGCCGGTGCCGTACAGGGGGCCGGAGGCCCCGCCCACGGTGGACACCAGGGTCATGCCCACGGTCTTGAGCACGTCTCCCGGCTCCTTGTCCGCCAAAGTGCCCAGCTTCTTCTCCACCTCGCCGAAGCCCCGGGCCAGATTGATGCCGTGGTCGCCGTCGCCGATGACGTTGTCCAGCTCGGTGAGGAATGCCTTTTCTTCCTCAATCTTCGCCCCAATTTTTTGTATGGTGGAAATCAGTTTTTCTGTGTTCATATGGTGTTCCCGCTTTCTGTGAGGTTTACGCTTTGAAGGCCGGGGTGTCGGCCTTGGCGTCCAGCAGCTGCTTGAGCTGGTCGTCCAGCTTCAACAGGGAGATGGAGAAGCCCGCCATCTCAATGGAGGTCATGTACTCGCCCACAAAGGTCTTGTACACCTTGACGCCCTTGTCCGCCAGCACGTCCGCCACCCGGTTGTTGATGATGAACAGCTCCATCAGCGGGGTGGCCCCGGAGGAGTTGACCATCACCGCTACCTCGCTGCCGGTGTAGTCGATGTCCGCCAGGATCTGGGCCAGCAGCAGATCGGTGATCTCGTCGGCGGTCTTGATCTTCTCCCGGTGGGTGCCCGGCTCGCCGTGGATGCCGATGCCCACTTCCATCTCGTCCTCGGAAAGCTCGAAGCCGGGCTTGCCCGCGGCGGGGACGGTGCAGGGCTCGATGGCCGCGCCCATGGTGCGAACATTGTCGATGACCTTCTGGGCCACAGCCTGGACGGCGTCCAGATCCGCGCCGGTCTCCGCCATGGCGCCGGCGATCTTGTGGACGAACACGGTGCCCGCCACGCCCCGGCGGCCCACGGTGTACAGGCTGTCCTTCACGGCTACGTCGTCGTTGACTACAACCTGGGCCACCTTGATGCCCTCGTCCCGGGCCATGTCGGCGGCCATCTCGAAGTTCATCACGTCGCCGGTGTAGTTCTTGATGACCATCAGCACGCCCGCGTCGGTGGCGATGGCCTTGATGCCCTCATAGACCTGGTCGGGGGTGGGAGAGGTGAACACCGCGCCGGCCACCGCCGCGTCCAGCATACCCTCGCCCACGTAGCCGCCGTGGGCGGGCTCGTGGCCGCTGCCGCCGCCGCTGATGAGGGCCACCTTGCCCTCCTTCTTGTCAGCGCGGACGACGACGTTGCCGCAGTCCAGCTTGCGCAGATACTGGGGATAGGCTTTGACCATACCCTGGATCATCTGATCCTCTACCTGCTCCACCGCGTTGATGAACTTCTTCATGTTGACACACTCCTTTTATAAAATAATCGGTCAGATTGGGAAATTTGAGGGAAGAACGTTGCGAAATATGGGGAAACCGGGTATAATAAGAGCCAAACAGGCCGGGGGCCCCGGCGGAGAGGAGTTTTGCGGCTGTGGATCAACGCTTTTATGACGCGGTGCTGGCCTCGCCGGTGATCGCGGCGGTGAAGGACATGAACCAACTGGAGGAGTGCCTGACCCTGGACAATATCCAGGTGGTGTTCCTGCTGTTCGGTGACCTGTGCTCCATCGCGGACATTGTGGCCCGCGCCAAGGACGGCGGCAAGATCGTCATGATCCACACGGATCTGGTGGGCGGCCTTTCCTCCAGCAAGGAGATCGTGGTGGACTTCCTCCGCGCCAACACCCGGGCGGACGGCATCATCTCCACCAAGCCCAACTTCATCAAGCGGGCCCGGGAGCTGAAAATGTTTACCGTGCTGCGGCTGTTCGTCATCGACTCCATGGCGCTGGCGGGCATCGACAAGCTGGAAGGGGTGCGTCCCGACTTCATCGAGGTGCTGCCCGGCGTCATGCCCAAGACCATCCGCCGCATCGCCCAGACCACCCGCATCCCCCTGCTGGCCGGAGGGCTCATCAAGGACAAGGAGGACGTGATGGCGGCGCTGTCGGCGGGAGCCATGGCGGTGTCTGCCACCAGCCGGGACGTGTGGCGGATGTGATATAGCCGCGGGAAATGAAAAAAGCCGCAGGCGCGGTACGAACTCTGCCGCCCCCAGGGGACGGCAAAGCTTTCCATGCCGGTACGGCTTTTTTAGACGGGCGTTTGGGGGTTACTTGCCCTCGCAGTTCATGTCGTCCAGGCTGCAGCTGGTGTCCTCGTCCTTGGCCACGGCGTTCATGTCGGTGAGGGAGAAGCCCTGCTCCTGCTGGCCCTCCAGGCAGTTCATGTCGTTCAGGGCGCAGCTGCGGTCGTCGTCGCTGGTGATGCCGTTCATGTTGGTGATGCCCAGGCTGCTCTGGATCTTGCTCGGCTTCTTTTCCATGGTGTGATTCCTCCTTCACATGGTGTGGATATCGTTTGCCAGTGTATTCAGTCCTTCCTTAGTAGTATAGCCCAAGTGTTCCCGGAATACAAGGGGCGCGTTTGGCATTTTTGACAAACCCGCCAATTTGTTGAACGGGGCGGGCGGGAGGAGCAGAGTTTTGGGAAATATGCTTGCAAAGGCGGAGAAAATCTGGTATTCTTACACCAAAGTTGTTTGAAAATGACCGGATGAGACCGGTGAAAATTTTTATGATACGGAGGAACGCGATATGGCGCATATGATCGGCAAGCAGCTGGAGCCCTTTTCCGTCATGGGCTACCACCAGGGGGAGTTCCGCCCCTTTACCGAAGAGGATCTGACGGGGCACTGGTCGGTGGTGTTCTTCTACCCCGCCGACTTCACCTTTGTCTGCCCCACCGAGCTGAAGGATCTGTCCGAGCAGTACGAGGGCTTTAAGGCCGAGGGCTGCGAGATCTACTCTGTCAGCGAGGACACCCACTTTGTCCACAAGGCCTGGGCGGACGCCTCCGACACCATCAAGGCCATCCCCTACCCCATGCTGGGCGACCCGGCGGGAGTGCTGGCCCGCCAGTTCGGCGTGCTGGTGGAGGAGGACGGGCAGGCCCTGCGGGGCACCTTCCTGCTCAACCCGGAGGGGAAGATCGCGCTGTACGAGATCCACGACATGGGCATCGGCCGCAATGCCCAGGAGCTGCTGCGCAAGCTCCAGGCCGCCAAGTTTGTCTATGAGCACGGCGACCAGGTGTGCCCCGCCCACTGGCACCCCGGCGAGGAGACCTTGACCCCCAGCCTGGATCTGGTGGGCCTGCTGTAAGGAGGGTGAGGATCGTATGGCGCTGCAAGCGGATGCCTACCCCGCCAAAAGCCCGCTGATTGCCCCCGAGCTGGAGGAGCAGCTGTCCCAGCTGCTCGCCAGACTGGCCGGCCCGGTCACCATGGTATGCCTGGTGGGGGAGGATGAGAAGAGCGGCGAGATGGCGGCGTTCCTGAACCACGTCGCGGGGCTGTCCCCCATGCTGAGCTGTAAATTCCTGCGCCCCGGGGAGGACTCGGGGGTGGACGGGCTGCTGGACGCCTCCCTGCTGCCCGCCACCGGGATCTATGCCGGGGAAGAGTTCGGCCGCATGGTATTTCACGGTGTGCCGGGGGGCAAGGAGATCACCGGCTTCGCCGCCGCCCTGCTCAGCGCGGGCGGAGCCGCCAAGCCCCTGGACAAGCCCACCATGAAGGACATCGGCAAGATCAAAAAGCCGGTGGACATCCGGGTGTGCGTTTCCCTGGCCTGCCACCACTGCGCCCAGTTGGTGGCCAGCGCCCAGCGGGTGGCATGGGAGAACCCTCTGGTCACCGCCCACATGATCGATGCCAACCTGTACCCAGACCTGGTGTCCAAATACCAGATCCAGCGGGTGCCGCTGACGGTACTCAACGGGGATACCACCGTTCCCGGCGGCAAGACCATGGCGGAGCTTACCACCCTGCTGACAAAATTTTAACAAAATGTTTGCAAAAACTCCGCTGTCAGGATTTTGGGCCTGACAGCGGAGCTTTTTTGTCTATTTTTTCAAAAACGGAGGGTGCGCTTTGTGCGCTTTGTCGAATTTCACAGAAGAAAAGGGAAAAAGATTGCTTTTCTTTTGCGAATGTGCTAGATTATAACTAGCAATAAATCCTCCGAGGGCAGGAGCCAATTGAATAGCAACCGTTGAGATGAGGGCACAGGGGCGAACAGTGGGAAACCGCTGCCGTATTTCCTGCGCTCTTTTTGGTTCTAAAATGGGACGGGCGCCGCATTGATTAAGCTAGGCGGTTATGGGAACTTGGCGCGCCGCGCCGGAGGAGAGGAGTTTAACGGAATGTGCAGTAATACGAAGCTGAAGATTGCCCGGGCTCTGCGCCAGCTGATGTGCCAGCGCCCCCTGAGCAAGATCACGGTGCAGGATCTGATGGAAAGCGCTCAGATGAAGCGGCAGAGCTTCTACTACCATTTCCAGGACATCTATGATGTGCTGTCCTGGATCTGCGAACGGCAGTTGGGCGACCCCCTCCGGGAGGATCCGGAGCTGGACTTTGAGGAGTGGTGCCTGCGGGTGCTGGCGCTGATGGAGGAGGACCGGGCGTTTTACCGCCGCGTGTTTGCCGCCACCAACCCAGAGCTGGCGCGGAATTTCTGCGAAGAGTTGGTGCGGCCCCGGATGAGCCGCCTGCTGTTCCTGACCGACGCCCCGGAAACGCTCCCCCGTCAGCAGGCGTTTGTGGTGAACTACCACACCAAGGCTCTGGTGGGCTATTTCGTCGAGCTGTGCGTCTCCCGCAAGGCGCTGGACTGGGGCGAGGTGCGCTGCTGCCTCCACGGTCTGCTGGATGTGCTGCGTCCGGCGGAGGAGCTGTGCCTTCAGGTTCGGGCGGGCTGACCGGCAGGATTCTGACGATTTATACAAAACAAACCGGGCGACAAAATAAAAATTATAAAATTCATACAATTGGCTCAGGTTGTCGAATGATTTTTTCCCAGCCAGCCGCTATAATGAAATTTAGCGAAGTGTATTTCGGAGCCGGGCGCGGTTTTTCCACCGGCGGCCCGGAGCCGGAACCGGCAGGAGCGAACGGCCTGCTTTCACAAATACGACTTAATTTTAAAGGAGGAACACGAGTATGGCAAAGTACGTCATGGCGCTGGACGCCGGCACCACCAGCAATCGGTGCATCCTGTTCAATGAGAAGGGCGAGATGTGCAGTGTGGCTCAGAAGGAGTTCACCCAGTACTTCCCCAAGCCCGGCTGGGTTGAGCACGACGCCGAGGAGATTTGGTCCACCCAGCTGGAGGTCGCTCAGGAGGCCATGAAGAACCTGAACGTCACCGCCGCGGACATCGCCGCCATCGGCATCACCAACCAGCGTGAGACCACCATCGTGTGGGACAAGAACACCGGCGAGCCCATCCACCACGCCATCGTGTGGCAGTGCCGCCGTACCTCCGAGTACTGCGACTCCCTGAAGGAGAAGGGCCTGGTTGACAAGATCCGCTCCAAGACCGGCCTGGTCATCGACGCCTACTTCTCCGGCACCAAGGTCCGCTGGCTGCTGGAGAACGTGCCCGGCGCCCGTGAGAAGGCCGAGCGCGGCGAGCTGCTGTTCGGCACCGTGGAGACCTGGCTGATCTGGAAGCTGACCAAGGGCCGCGTCCATGTCACCGACTACTCCAACGCCTCCCGCACCCTGCTCTTCAACATCAACACCCTGGAGTGGGACGACGAGATCCTGGCCGAGCTGAACATTCCCAAGTCCATGCTGCCCGAGGCCAAGCCCTCCAGCTGCGTGTACGGCGAGGCCGATCCCCAGTTCTTCGGCGGCCCCATCAAGATCGGCGGCGCGGCCGGCGACCAGCAGGCCGCCCTGTTCGGCCAGACCTGCTTCACCCCCGGCGAGGCCAAGAACACCTACGGCACCGGCTGCTTCCTGCTGATGAACACCGGTGAGAAGCCCGTGTTCTCCAACAACGGCCTGGTCACCACCATCGCCTGGGGCCTGGACGGCAAGGTCGAGTACGCTCTGGAAGGCTCCATCTTCGTGGCGGGTGCCTCCATCCAGTGGCTGCGCGATGAGATGCGCCTCATCGACACCTCCCCCGACTCCGAGTACATGGCCCGCAAGGTGAAGGACACCAACGGCTGCTATGTGGTTCCCGCCTTCACCGGCCTGGGCGCCCCCCACTGGGATCAGTACGCCCGCGGCACCATCGTGGGCATCACCCGCGGCGTGAACAAGTACCACATCATCCGCGCCACCCTGGAGTCCATGGCCTATCAGGTCAACGACGTGCTCCAGGCCATGAAGGCCGACTCCGGCATCAACCTGGCCGCCCTGAAGGTGGACGGCGGCGCCTCCGCCAACAACCTGCTCATGCAGATGCAGGCCGACATCAGCGGCGCGCCCGTCAACCGCCCGATGTGCGTCGAGACCACCGCCATGGGCGCGGCCTACCTGGCCGGTCTGGCCGTGGGCTACTGGTCCAGCAAAGAGGACGTCATCAAGAACTGGGCCATCGACCGCACCTTCGAGCCCGCCATCACCGAGGACGACCGCGCCGCCCGCTGCAAGGGCTGGAACAAGGCCGTCAAGTGCTCCTACGGCTGGGCCAAGGAGGACTAAGTCCCGACGCCTCGCGGCCTGAGCGCCGCATGGTTTGATACGTGTCCGTTATCTGTTGCCGGGCGGATTTGAGCGGATCCGCCCGGTACAGAGAAATAAAAGAGGAGGGTTTTATCAATGTTAGTGAAATTCCTGGCCGAGTTCTTTGGCACGATGCTGCTCATTATCCTGGGCGACGGCGTGGTCGCCAACGTCACCCTGAACAAGTCCGGCATGAAGGGCGCCGGCTCCATCCAGATCACCCTGGCCTGGGGCCTTGCCGTCATGGTGCCCGCGTTCATCTTCGGCGCGGCCTCCGGCGCCAGCTTCAACCCCGCCCTGACCATCGCCCTGGCGGTGGACGGCACCCAGCCCTGGGCTGAGGTGCCCGTCTACATCGCCGCCCAGTTCGCGGGCGCCATCGTGGGCGCGTGCATCGTCTACCTGATGTTCCAGGATCAGTTCGACGCCACCGACGATCCCGGCACCAAGCTGGGCGTGTTCTCCACCGGCCCCTCCGTCCCCAATATCCCCCGCAACATCTTCTGTGAGGCGGTCGCCACCTTCGTGCTGGTGTTCGCCATCAAGGGTATCCCCCCTGTGGCGGCCGGCATCAGCAACCTGTTCGTGTTCGGCATCATCGTGTCCATCGGTATGTCCCTGGGCGGCCTGACCGGCTACGCCCTGAACCCCGCCCGTGACATCGGCCCCCGTATTGCCCACCAGCTGCTGCCCATCAAGGGCAAGGGCGACTCCAACTGGGGCTACGCCGTTGTCCCCATCGTCGGCCCCATCATCGGCGCCGTCGTGGCCGTCCTGCTGTTCATGGCCCTGGGCAATGCCGGTGTGTTCTAATTCCCACCCAAGACCTGATCGGGGCTCAGTACGTTGACTGACCGTCCGGAAAGAGGCCCTGTGGGCCGCATCATATCCCCTGGTCTCTCATGCTGAGTGATGAGTACGCTGTGAGCCGGGCAGTCCAGTCCCTTTTCGGAGGGGACAGACCGGGCTGCCCGGCTCTTAATGCCAGGAAATCAGCAAAAATAGATGTCAAAGGAGTGAAACCTGCATGGTTGATATCGTCATTATCGGCGCGGGCGTGTCCGGCTGCGCCATCGCCCGGGAGGTCTCCCGGTATAAGGCGGACGTGCTGGTGCTGGAGCGGGAAGAGGACGTGTGCTGCGGCACCTCCAAGGCCAACAGCGCCATCGTCCACGCGGGCTACGACGCCGCCCACGGCTCCCTTATGGCCAAGCTGAACGTGGAGGGCAGCCGCATCATGCCCGGTCTGGCCCAGGAGCTGGACTTCGCCTTTGAGAACAACGGCTCTCTGGTGGTCATGATGAGCGAGGAGGACCGCCCCGCCCTGAATAAGCTGTATGAGAACGGCGTGGCCAACGGCGTGGAGGGCCTGCGCATCATCGAGCGGGACGAGCTGGCGGCCATGGAGCCCAACATCAGCGACGAGGCGGTGGCCGCGCTGTACGCCCCCACCGGCGCCATCGTGTGCCCCTTCGGGCTGACCTTTGCCCTGGCGGAGAACGCCGCCCACAACGGCGTGAAGTTCCAGTTCGACAGCGAGGTCACCAACATCGAGAAGATCGACGGCGGCTGGAAGGTGTCTACCCCCAAGGGCGATGTGGAGGCCAAGGTGGTGGTCAACGCCGCCGGCCTGTACTCCGACAAGCTGCACAACATGGTGGCGGACGACACCATGACCATCGTCCCCCGCCGGGGCGACTACTTCCTGCTGGACCACTCGGCCCAGGGCCATGTGAAGAACACCATCTTCCAGCTCCCCGGCAAGTACGGCAAGGGCGTGCTGGTGGCCCCCACCGTCCACGGCAACATCATCGTTGGCCCCACTGCCATCGACATCGAGGACAAAGAGGGCACCTCCACCACCCAGGCGGGCCTGGACGATGTGCGCGCCAAGTGCGGCATGGCGGTGAAGAACGTGCCCCTGCGCCAGACCATCACCAGCTTCGCCGGCCTGCGCGCCCATGAGGCCCGCCATGAGTTCTTCATCGGCGAGATCAAGCCCGGCTTTGTGGACTGCGCCGCCATCGAGTCCCCCGGCCTGTCCTCCGCCCCCGCCATCGGCAGGATGGTGTCCGGCATCGTGAGGGACATTCTGGGCCTGGAGGAGGATCCCGGTTTCGACCCGAAGCGGAAGGGCATTTTGGATCCTAAGGAGCTGGACGACGAGGCCCACGCCGCCCTGATCCGCGAGAATCCCGCCTACGGCACCGTCATCTGCCGCTGCGAGACGGTCACCGAGGGCGAGATCATTGACGCCATCCACCGGGTGCCCGGCGCCCGCAGCGTGGACGGGGTGAAGCGCCGCGTCCGGGCCGGCATGGGCCGGTGCCAGGGCGGCTTCTGCTCGCCGCGCGTCATGGAGATCCTGGCCCGCGAGCTGGGGGTGGATCAGAGCACCATCACCAAGTCCGGCGCGGGTTCCGAGCTGATCGTGGGCGTCAACAAGGACGCCATCTAAGGAGGGGCTGAACCATGAGAGAATATGAACTTGTCATCATCGGCGGCGGCCCTGCCGGGCTGGCCGCGGCGGTCGCCGCCCACGAGGCGGGCCTGCGCGATATCCTGATCCTGGAGCGGGACAACGAGCTGGGCGGCATCCTCAACCAGTGCATCCACAACGGCTTCGGCCTGCACACCTTCAAGGAGGAGCTGACTGGCCCCGAGTACGCCGGACGCTTCATCGAGCAGGTGAAGAAGCTGGAGATCCCCTATAAGCTGAACACCATGGTGTTGGATCTGGCGGCGGATAAGACCGTCACCGCCATGAACCGGGAGGACGGGCTGTTCCAGCTCCATCCCAAGGCGGTCATCCTGGCCATGGGCTGCCGGGAGCGGCCCCGGGGCGCGCTGAACATCCCCGGCTACCGCCCCGCCGGCATCTTCACCGCCGGCACCGCCCAGCGGCTGGTGAACATGGAGGGCTATATGCCCGGGCGCAAGGTGGTCATCCTGGGCTCCGGCGACATCGGCCTCATCATGGCCCGCCGCATGACCTTCGAGGGCGCCAAGGTCCAGGTGGTGGCCGAGCTGATGCCCTACTCCGGCGGCCTGAAGCGGAACATCGTCCAGTGTCTGGACGACTACGGCATCCCCCTGAAGCTGAGCCACACCGTGGTGGACATCCAGGGTAAAAAGCGCGTCGAGGGCATCACCCTGGCCCGGGTGGACGAGCACAACCGTCCCATCCCCGGCACCGAGGAGCACTACGAGTGCGACACCCTGTTGCTGTCCTGCGGTCTGATCCCCGAGAACGAGCTGAGCCGCTCCGCCGGCGTGGAGCTGAACCCCATCACCAACGGCCCCACCGTCAACGAGAGCCTGGAGACCAGCATCCCCGGCGTGTTCGCCGCTGGCAACGTACTCCACGTCCATGACCTGGTGGACTACGTATCCGAGGAAGCCGGGGCCGCCGGCCGCCACGCCGCCGACTACATCGCCGCCGGCTGCAAGGAGGAGGCCCACAAGTCCCTGCCCGTGAAGTGCGAGAACGGCGTGCGCTACACCGTGCCCGTGGCCATCCGGCCCGACGCCGCCGGGGACACCGTCACCCTGCGGTTCCGGGTGGGCAACGTATACAAGAACAAAAAGGTGGCGGTCTACGCGGGGGACACCTGCATCTTCAGCCGCAAGCGCCCGGTGCTAGCCCCCGGCGAGATGGAGACCGTGATCCTCAAGACCAGCCTGCTGACCGACCACCCCGAGGCGGAAGGCATCACCGTGACCCTGGAGGAGGCGTAAGAGATGGAAGAGAAGAATCTGATCTGTATCAACTGCCCGCTGGGCTGCCCGCTCACCGTGACCATGGAGGGCGGCGAGGTCAAGTCCGTGTCCGGCAACACCTGCCCCCGGGGCGAGGCCTACGCGAAAAAGGAGCTGACCAACCCCACCCGCATCGTCACCAGCACGGTGAAGGTGAAGGGCGGCACGCTGGCCATGGCCTCCGTCAAGACCGCCAGCGACATTCCCAAGGGCAAGATTTTCGACTGCGTGAAGGCCCTCCAGGGCATTGAGCTGGACGCCCCCGTGGCCATCGGCCAGGTGGTGGTGCCCGACGTGTGCGGCACCGGGGTGGACATCGTGGCCACCAAGAACGTGCCCGTCAAGGGCTGAGCGCCCGGCACAAAAGCATAGGAAAAGCCCCCGCCGTACGCCAGGGCCCCATAAGGAAGTATTTTTGTCTTGAAGAAGTGGCGTAGTCGAAAGGCTACGCCGCTTCTTTCTTTGCTTGGGGTGTGGGGAGCATACCAATGAAGTTATACACAATGTCGATCTGCTGGGTACGGTGGCCGCTGGACTTGTCCGGCGCGTGTACGTTGATACGCTCAATAAACTCATTTACAATGGCCGGGGTCAGCGTGTCGATTTCGTTGTACTTCTTCACCAGGGCGATAAACTGCGCCACGTTGACGGCCTGGGCCTGTCCCTTGTCCAATTCAGCGTGTAGTGCCTGGGCCCTTTCGGACAACGTGCGCTGTTCGTCCTCGTAGGACTTGGACAGCTTGGAAAACCGCTCGTCTGAAAGCTTCCCACTGATATTGTCCTCATAGATACGCTGGAAAAGCACATCTAAATCCGATATACGCCGTTCGGCCTGGGCCAACTCCCGCCGCTTCTGCGCTGCTTCCTTCTTTTGGTCTGCCATGCTCTTATCCATCACATCTTGGATAAACTCGGCTTCGTGGGCCTGGACATATCGCACAGTCTGTCGCAGGTGTTCCAGAACAATATCAGACAGCACAACCTCCCGGATGAAGTGAGCGGAACAAGTTCCCGTGTTGCTCTTGTAGTTGGAACAGCGGAAATGGTTCTGCCTGTTCTCAAAGCTGGCCGTGGTGCAGTAGTGGAGTTTCGCTCCGCAGTCGGCACAGTACACCAGCCCAGAAAACATACTTTGTTTGCCCGTCTTGGTACGGCGGCGCTTGTTCTTCCGCAGTTCCTGCACCCGTTCCCATGTCTCCCGGTCTATGATTGCCGGGTGAGTGTCCGGAAATATCTTCCGTTCCTCCAGGGGGAGCATCAGCGTCTTTTTGGACTTGTACGACTTCTTGCGGGTCTTGAAGTTCACCGTACAGCCTGTGTACTCCATGCGCTCCAGGATTTTGACCACCAGAGGACTTTCCCAGCGGTAAGGGTCTGCTGTGATCTTGCCCCGCTTCGTCAGGCCCTTTTCCAGCTTGTAAGCCGTAGGGGTCAGGATTTGCGCCGCTGTCAGTTGCTTGGCGATCTGCATTGGCCCCAGCCCGTTCATACATAGGCTGAAAATTTCCCGCACCACCTGGGCCGCTTCTTCGTCTACATCCCATTTGTGCTTGTCCCCCTTGTAACCATAGGGGACTTGGGTACAAAGCCGCTGGCCGCTGTTGCCCTTATTGGTGAATACCGCCCGGATTTTCTTGGACGTGTCGCGGGGATAGAACTCGTTGAACAACTCACGCACCGCCACCATATCGTCAAGGCCCTTTGCGCTGTCTATGCCGTCCGTTACGGCGATATAACGCACCCCATAATCCTCGGTAAAACGCTCCATCAGAGCGCCCACCACAAGGCGGTTACGTCCCAGCCGGGAATGGTCTTTCACGATGATGGTATGCACCTGTCCGCGCTCCACCAACTCCATTAGCTCGGTAAAGCCGGGGCGGTCAAAATTGGTGCCCGTGTAGCCATCGTCTGAAAAGAAGAACACGTTGTTCAGGCCCTGTTCCTTGCAGTATTTCAGCAGAAAATCACGTTGATTGAGGATGGAGCCGCTGTCCCCTTCCTGCTCGTCCTCCTGGGAGAGCCGGGTGTAACAGGCGTTGATTTTGCTTCCGTCAGAGGGGAGAACACCGGGGATAAATGTATTGGTAAATTTATCGAACTGCCACATATTTCTATAGCCTCCTTAAAAGTGACAGCCGAACCCTATAGTTAGATTATACCATAGAATCCGGCTGTTTACAAGGATTATTTCAACTTTTTCAGAACTTTATCAGCGTCTTTCAGTATCAGACGCCGCATTTTCTGAACGGCGGTTTCCGTGGCGTTCCTGGAGTATACAGAGGTCACCTTGTAAATTGTGCCCCCGATTTTCCGCTCCATGGTTGGCCCTCGTAAGTCGTTATCTGACATCTTTTGTCACCCCCTTTTTTACGGTTTTCAAAGGTGCGGCCCTGCGGGGCCGTCATTACATGGGGGCTGTCCTACCCATCCCCTCGGGTTCCTATGGCGTTTTGCCGCCCTTCTCACAGGTTGGTTTCGGCCTTTCCCTGGCCCTGCTACCGTTGTAAAAAAGGATTCTCCATGTATTCGGCGGTGCTGTACTCCTCATACTCACCGGGGGCTGTGTACCGCCTCACCTTCTGGATTCGCCGCAACAGCGCCGCATAGGTCGCCGGAGATTCATACTGCACTTCGGGATATTGTCTTGACAGGCATAGGTTTGAAATGATATAACAAGTCGTGTAACACGCCACCCGGTTACTGTACCGCGCTGGCAATGTCAGCGGGTAGCCGTCCAGGTAGTTCAACAAATCCCGGATTTTGAAATTGCTTGCGTACTCGTCCAGCAACAGCACTTCTTCCCCAGCGTAGCTGTCAAATGGATGGGCGTAGTCCGTCACTCTATACACCCCGCTGTAGCCGTGGGTTTCCATGACCTTCCTTGTTTTACCAACTCCTGTTGGCCCCCAGATATACGTGGTTTCAAGCTGGCGGAAGGTTTCTCGGTACTGTTGCTCTCGGACTGCTTGTCGCGCTCGTTCTATCCGTTCCAGGTTCAGCATATAGTCCGGGTTTCGCTCCATGATCTCAAAATTCGATAGCCCGTCCTTGATGTACTCGTAGAGAATTGCCAAATCTGTCCGCTCCCCTGGGCGTTCGATGGGACATTCCCCCCATTCCTCAAATGTGCCGGGGATGGACGTTTCCGCTTTCTCCCCCTTGGCCCATTTTCCTGACTTCTGGATATACGCCCGGTTTTCCTCACTCGTGCCCTGGGCTGGCTCGATGTGCGCTGTTGGAAAGAGGCTTTTCACGGTGGAGAATCGGACAGCTGATGTTTGGCTGGCCAAAAAAATGTGTGTGTGCGGGGTTTGTTCTCGAAGCCCCACTTCATCGGCCATACACCAATATTTGAGGTTCAGCTTTTCCAGTGCCTCCCGGATTTTCTCATGCGTCCAGACTTCACCGGGATTATTGATGGTTAATTGATATTTTCTATGTCTTGTATCTTTATCCATGTTGATACTTCCTTTTTATGGATGGTACAGGTACAGAGGTTGACTGGGTAATACTACGCCCAGGCAACCCCGCCGCCCGCCTTTCGCTTCGCTTCGGCGGGCGGCGGGGGCCTCCTTATGTCTTGCCCCCCAAAGCCTTGATACAGATTTCCTCCATGCGGTGGGTGTCGCTCACAGCGCCCACTTTAATGAAATGAAGCTCCGAGCCTTGAAAGAGGACCACACCTTCCCCACGGCCAAACTGACGGCCTTTAACCAGATCCATGTGGTCAGGTAAAAGCATTTCGTATATAGAACGAATGTACGCTCCAACCAATATTATCGAACCCACGTTCAATCTGCTTCCCGCAGGGAATGCTAATGCGTCCGGGCGCTGGCATGAGATGATAAGCCGGACGGACAAAGAGCGGCCCAGCATCAGGATTTCGCTGACCTTGCCCATGACCACAGCGGCGGCCTTCTTATCCTCGCTGGTGAGAGCCAGGACTTGCGCCATATATTCATCCCAGATCAGCGTCACAGGGTTTCGGCTGGTGTCCTCCCCGGACTGACGGGCCAGCAGACGGCCATGAACAGTATCCAGGGCTTTCAGCGTGTCCTTAAAAAAATAGTATCTGGGACAATTTTCCAAATATTGGAATGGATCGTCCCCCTTGTAGTCAGCAAAATGTATCTCGCCGTCCGGCTCCGCAAGGGCCAGTTTACATAAAATCTGCTGTTCCAAGTAGGATTTTCCAGAACCTGACATCCCACATAGCAAAATATGGGAATTTGTTTTTGGTGAGAGATCAATGGTAATGTGCATCTTCTCCCGATACAGTTTCCAACTGTCTAAATCATAGCCGAGGGTAAGCCGGGGTGCCGGATTGTCAAAGTTCATCGTCATAAAGTGTCTTGCCGGGGGTTTTGCGCTGGCGCTGTTGCGCTCGTTTCACCAATGTGATTGTGTCCTCGTCTGCATAGACGATTTGCACGACATAGCCATCATCATACGGTTCAACATTCAGGACTTGCAGGGGGCAATACGGAAGATTGTTGATTTGTACCAGCTCCGATGTTATCCCGACAAGTTTGCCTTCACGGTGCATCTTAACCAGGGTGTCAGTCAACTTTTGTTCAAAGTCGGACTTCTCCATGGGTGCCAGCATTTGCACAAAAAATTGGAAAACAATGTGGTCACCCTGGAGGAAAAAACGGTTCTTCATCTCAATATCCCAATGTGCGTGGGGTTTGATGATGATACTTGCCCTGCTGGCCATGGCCTGAATGACGTAAAACATAGAATCGCGGACATACCCGTACACCTGTTCAGCCCACCGTTCAAGGGCTTCTCCGATGCTCTCTGTCTGACGGGCCTTACGCGACCCGCTAAAGAAGCCATCATAGATTAAGCCGATGACAAGCAGAATCAGCGGCACCGAAAAAATCTTGCCCAGCAAAGTACCGAGGATTTTTCCCATTAGGGCCAAAGCACCCACGGCCAGGGCAACGGCAACCATCACAACGGCGAGAATAAGGGCAACATTCCAGCCCAGAGTAGACCAGTCCCCATCATGGATAGCCTGGGCAATACGCTCTCGAACGTTGTTAAAACGTTCGAGAATGGCGTCTTTAATTTTCATATTTTCCTCCTTTTATGGGGGCGGCAAGCACCAGACCAGCACTTGCCGCCCAGTTTGTTAGTTGCTTGCAGCAGCCTCGTTGACGGCAATCGTCCCGATCACGCTGAGTTGATTTTTATACTCGCCGAACACTACTGCCCGCTCGATGTCCTTAATAATAACTTCTGTGGCTAAGGGCTTAAGCTGGGCGAATGCTTCGGGTAATGTATTGCGCACTTTGATGGTAAGTTGCTCGCCAAAGTTCGAAATATTGGGTTTTGGATAAGCAGTTCGATCCTCGATGATCTGGAGAACTACCTTGCTACCTAATACGGTATCCCCATCCTTCCAGGCCGATGATTTCACATATAGGAATCGTTTCCCCTTTAGAAATTCCAGAATCTGAAAAATAAGAAAAAGTGTTAAACCCTGCAATGCCATGTTGGCTCCTTTCTCCCCGTATAGCACAGATAGGTCAGCTATGCCATTAGGCTTGGAACGGCAGTGGCCACCACCGTTCCCGTTATTGTCAAAGCACCGGGTGCTGATTGTAGTGTAGCAGATGTCCCGCCATATGCCAAAGCGGTTTCGAAGCACTCAAAAAGCATTTTCAAAGTGCTTTTTGAATGATTTAGAATGATTTAGATTTTGGGGACTCTTGACATTTTGACGGTTTTTTAGTAAAATACCATTATAATTATGGCGTATGTCCGCCACAATGAATATGCAGTGCGCATGTGCGCATTTAGTAGCAAAAAGCAACGAAAAGAAGCAAAAAATAACTGAAGAAAGGACGGTAGCAAAAAGTCAAGAAAGATTAAAAATGTATAATTGATATAGGCGATTGTCAAGAGTGCATAACGTAATGCAGTTCTTCCGCCTATGCCTTGACCAAAACCAGAATTTGGGAAGGTGTAGGACGCATGAGAGACACTGGCCTTTTACATTTGCAGTACGCCGCAGGGTTGGTATTGCAAGAACTGATCGAAGTTTTGCAAATTTCTCGCGAAGACTTTAGTGACGTCCTTGCAAGGTTTTTGAGCGCGGGAAAGGAAACAGAATCTGAAGAGGGCAAGGAACAGGAACAGGAAAAAAGAAAGGAAAAAAAGAAGAAGAAAAAGGGAACATCGGCAAGCACGGTTTTAGGCTACTTCAAAAAGCTCCCACAAAAATATTTTGACCGAGATGACAGATACGAATTGTTCAAGATGATTATTGAAAACACCGTTTACGAGTTTTGCACAGGCAATGTCTCCTGCATTATTGACGGCGACATTATAAGTGACAGATGGGACAAGCACGGCGAAGAAATTCTGCGCCAGCTTGATGAGGTTCACCGCAAGGCCAAGGAGGCTCGTTCACACGCGATTACGCTTGAAATTGAAAAGTTGCTTTCCGATTAAACGCTTCTGAACAAGAGGGGTTGCGTCTATGTGGCGCAATCCCTTTCTATGTTGCCAAATGAGACAGAAGGAGGACAGCTGTAGTAGCTGTCCTCCTTTGCTTTATCCTATTTGCTTGTTGCGGTTCGCCCAGGGGCCGGGGTATTGACCGCCGAATGGCCGGATGGGTTACGACACTTTATAATATAGCATACGAAATGGTGCGGTATATCCATCCAGCCAGTTATAAATAATTTGCACACCGAGTTTATCAGCAATGAAATCTTCACCAGTTTCAATATTGTAATACTCATATTCAACGCCAATGGGGCAAATTTCGTATATTTCCCCGGAAGTTCTATATTCGCCGTCAAGTAGCTCCGTTTTTTCTTCAAGTACGCAACGAATCACGCCATTTTCGGTTATAGTAACAGAAGATGGTTTAATTGCAAGGATGAAACTGTCGCCTGTTAGAATACCATTTTTATCTAAAGTAAGGTTTTTATACCATCCGCTATACTCATCTGAATATGGGCTATAGGTTCCTGCAAAGGCGGAAAAATCACCCTTCAGCACCGCCGCATAAGCTGGATTGACCGCTGTCCAATAAGCTAACTGATATTCCTCCGCGGTGGGCACAAGTCCCCGGTTCTGGACGGAAAAGCCGTAGGAGCTGTATCCAAAAAGCTTATTTTGATTTGCGTACTTTCCCAGAGCGGCATTGTATTCAGCTTCTGAAATGTTTTTTCCGTCAGTACCAATATAAGAAGATGTCCCGTCATGGGTTGGGCTAAATTCTTCCGCTATGCTGTCGCTGACCGCAAAGGAACCATTTTCGATTTTGGAAAAAGCATCGTATATTCCACCACCTGTTATTAACAGTTCATCGCGGAAGCACACTTCACCGTCATATGTACAGATATAGAACGAATGCTCACGCCCAGAAAATTCAAATATCTGCTCACAGCGTTTTCCTGCATGACCGTCAATATTTGCGTATACTGTCGCTGTAACCTCATAAGAATGATGACCGCTTGCGTCTCCGGGTGTTCCTATTGTTAGCAGTTCTGCTTTGCCGTCCCCGTCTGCGTCCACGTAATCGGCATAGAGCAGGCCGGAGCCGTGGACTTCAAAGAGCTGCGCGTCGCTGATAATCTGCTCATATTCCGCCTGGACGGTTTTAGCTTCCTCTGTGAATGTCCAGTCCTCTTTGAGCCAATACAGGTATGTCATGAGATCAGCGCGGGAACATGGGGCGGCAGGGTCAAAGTCTGCTCCAGCAAACAGGCCGTTCGCTTCAGCCCAGGCCACCGGGCGGGTAAAATACTTGTCGGGCGCGGCCAGGGCCATGGGACTGCTGTAGACAGCGGAGGCGGGCTTGCCCTCGGCCCGCCACAGGAAGGTGAGGGCCTCGCCGTTGGTGCAGGGGTTGCCTGGATTAAATGTGGTGCTGGTGGCAATACCGTTTTCGTAGGCCCATAATGCTGGGCTGTAAAACCAATCGGCGGATGAAACATCGCTGAACGGGCTTTCCGTTGCCTGGGGTTCTGGAGAACCATTCGCCCGCCACAGGAACGTCATGACTTGCCCACGGGTGCAGGCGGAATCGGGTTCAAAGGTATCGCCATCGGACGCTATACCGTTCTCGTAGGCCCACACCACCGCGCTATAATAAAGTGCGTCCTCGGGCACGTCGGTGTAGGGGATGGGCGGGGTAGGTTCAGGTGTCGGCGCAATGGTTGGCTGGACGCTGGCCGTGGGCGGGGTGCTGTCCTGTTCCTCCACCTGTCCTTTACAGGCCGCAAGAGAAAACATCAAAAGCAACGTCAGCTCCAGGCATAGCAACCTTTTTGTAGTACTCCATTTTTTCATGACAAACCTCCGTTTAGTCGCCGCCTAGAATGTCAGAGAATATCGAACCAGAAAACACACCCATTCCGGCGGAAATAATTTGTTCGCTGATGGGGCAATTGTCAATATCAAATGTTCGGGTCAGCTTCATCACTTCGGAACTGTCAAACCCTTTGAGGGACATAGAGCCGTCTGTATCAAACTCGGGATAAAAATAGGACGTATCCCCATCTTCCCAATCGAGCATGAGGCACAAATATGTGTCGTCAGTCGGGTCGTCAGTGACCGAGTACGTGAACTCGCGGGTCGTGGCCGGCTGGTCGCCAAGCTCCGGCATATCTATAACGCCTGTCCCATCTTCGTTAAATGTCCAGGTAAGGACATCAAGATACCACAGCCCAAGAAATCTGCGCATCCGGGCGGCCTCTTTCGCTTGAAGATTTTCCGCATACAAGGCCCGCTCAACATATTGCTC
Source organism: uncultured bacterium (assembly GCA_947176765.1). Taxonomy (GTDB): domain Bacteria; phylum Bacillota; class Clostridia; order Oscillospirales; family Oscillospiraceae; genus Enterenecus. The sequence continues at coordinate 4,933 of CAMWRX010000034.1, read as the reverse complement.
CATGACGGACGGCATACCCTTCCCGTATTTGTCATTGCCGCCCTTCATTTGTAACTGCTGTTGTTCGGCTGAGTATGTGAAGTCAGCCGCTTCGCCATTTCCCAGCACGATATGCACGGTATCGCCGCTCAGGCTCCACGAACACCCAACAGAGGAATCGAGGTCTGGAAGCGCGGAAGGAGAGCTTTTGACCGCTTCAACCTCACTTTTTGGTATGTAATATCTGCGGCTCATTGTACCAGTGCCGTCCATATTAAACACAAGAGTTTGCGTAAAACTAAACAGCCCTTCTTCATGGAAGCCCTGATAAAACCATTGGCCGATCAGCAATTCGCGTGGGGTGCGTTCCGGCGGCGTAATGTCAACCTTAACTGGTACAGACGGGGACGGTTCCGCCTGTGCTTCCTGTATGGCCTCTAACACATTTTCCAGTTCTTTGACCTTTGCCTCCGCCTCCTTCAGATTGGAAATTGCATCGTCCAAGTCCGCACGCAGCTTTTCATTTTCGGCTGTTAACTGTTCCATTTCCACGTTGACCTCCGGCTGGTCAGTCTCCAATTGGTCGCCTCCATTGGAACAGCCCGCAACGGTAATCAGCAATAAGACTGCCAGGGTGATTTTTAACAAGAAAGCTGGCCTTTTTCGAGAATGCCTGGGACATGATTTCATCATAATTTCCTCCCTCTTTTTATCTCGCAGGAATTTCTACGCCGCTCGGTGTTTTGCAGAAATGGATACCCACCGCGACCATAGTATAACAATGTCAAGCCCAAAAGTCAACAATAGTGGTAAAATCGACTTCCATAGTTTACAAGTCTGCCGTTACACTATCCATAAGAATGGTGGTGTTAAACGGTGCTGGATTTAGGTCAAAAAGTAAGGCGGCTACGAGAAAGCCGCGATTGGTCGCAAGCGGAACTTGCTCGGCGGGCAGGCGTCACAAAATCTGCTATATCGACATATGAGTTAGGAATTAGAACCCCGTCCGCAGATGTGGTCTGTGCGTTTGCAAAAGTGTTTGGCGTTTCGGCTGACTATCTGCTGGGGATCGCTGAACGACGGGCGGTGGAGATTGAGGGGCTTTCAGAGCGGGACGAAGCTTTAGTTAGGGAATTGGTGGCCTCATTGAAGGAGAAATAAAACAACCCAGTAGCCTCCGACATGGAAGTTACCGGGGTTTTGTTGTGAAAGTGGATTGCGGATGGTAGATAACGTGGTGGCCCGCCACGGCTGGAGCCTGGGTGCGTGTCGGCGGATGGGCATAAGGCGGGGCCAAAGGTTGGTTCCGCTCCATGCAATCCCCCGCTGAGAGGCAGGCAAGCCCTGGGACACTGGCCCCGTGGGGATTGCGTCGCTTGTATGCCCTGCGGGGCATGGGGTTAAGGGCGGCGGCGTGGGGCCGCTGATGGGCATAAAAAAACAGGGGGCCGGGTGGCTCCCTGCTTTTTCGGTTTTTAGGGTTCGGCTGGGTGGTTTGGGGTACTTCCTTATCACTCCCCAGCTTACGGCGGGGGCTTTTTGCGCTGTTATTCACGCCCAAATTAAAACATATGTTTCACGTGAAACATCAGGCCATGAGGGCTTCCATTTCATCCAGCAGCTCGCCGAACAGATCCAGAGCGTCCTGGACGGGCTTGGGGCTGGCCATGTCCACCCCGGCCCCCTTCAGCAGATCGATGGGGTCCTTGGAGCAGCCGCCGGACAGGAACTGCCAGTAGTCTTTCACAGCGCTCTCGCCTTCCTTCAGGATGCGGCGGGACAGGGCGATGGCGGCGGAATAGCCGGTGGAGTACTGGTACACGTAGTAATTGTAGTAGAAGTGGGGGATGCGTACCCACTCCAGGGCGATGCGGTCGTCGGTGACCATGTCGGGGCCGAAATACTTGGCATTCAGCGCCTTATACTCGGCGGACAGCCGCTCGGCGGTCAGGGGGACGCCCTGGGCGTTCAGCTCACCCAGGCGCAGCTCAAACTCGGCGAACATGGTCTGGCGGTACAGCGTGCCCTTGAACTGCTCCAGGAAGTGGTTGATGAGCCAGGCCCGCTCCTTTTTGTCGGTGGTTTTGCCCAGCAGGTGCTCCATCAGCAGGGCCTCGTTGCAGGTGGAGGCCACCTCGGCCACAAAGATCACATAGTTCCGGTAGACGGAGGGCTGGGTTTTGTTGCTGAGGTAGGAGTGGACGGCATGGCCCATCTCGTGGGCCATGGTAAACATACTGTCCAGATTGTCCTTCTGGTTGAGCAGGACATAGGGGTGGACCACCACGCCGCTCATATACGCGCCGGAGCGCTTGCCCACGTTCTCGTACACGTCCATCCAGCGGTTGTCAAAGCCCTCTTTGATGATGGCCCGGTAGTCCTCGCCCATGGGGGCCAGGGCGTCGTACACCGTGGACTTGGCTTCCTCAAAGGGGATCACTTTGTCCGCGCCGGACACCATGGGGGCGTAGATGTCGTACATATGCAGCTCGTCCAGGCCCAGCAGCTTCTTGCGCAGCCGGACATAGCGGTGGAGCTTGTCCAGATTGGCGTTCACCGTGTCCACCAGGTTATGATACACCTCGGGCGGCACCCGGGTGGAGCTGACGGCGGCGGCCAGGGGGGAGTCGTACTTCCGGGCGGTGGCAAAGAACTGGCGCTGCTTCACCTCGGCGCTCAGCACGGCGGCGGCGGTGTTCTGGAAGTGGCCGCAGGTGTCGTAATACTGCTCGTAGGCGGAGCGGCGCAGCTCCCGGTCCTCGCTCATCTCGTAGGGAACGAAGGAGGCGTTGGACAGGGGCAGGGAGTTGCCGTCCTTGTCCACCGCGTCGGGGAAGGTGAGGTCGGCGTTGGTGAATTTGGAGTAGATCTCGTCGGGGGCTTGGGCCATCTCGCCGGCGGCGGCCAGCAGCTTCTCCTCCGCGTCGGACAGGATGTGCTCCTTCTTGTCCTGGATGACGGTGAAGTACCGGCGGTACAGCTCCAGCCCAGGCTCGTCGGCATAGAACCGCTCCAGGGTCTCAGCGGGGAGCTTGAGCAGCTCGGGGGTCTCGAAGGCGGTGGCGGAGTTGACCTCCACGAACAGGCTCATGGCCTTGCCCGCCATGGCCTGGTACTGGGCCACCCGGGTGTCCTCGTCCTGACGCAGAGCGGCGTAGTTGTACAGCTTCATCAGCTGGTCGCCCACCTGCATAGACAGGGTGAGATACTCGTAAAGGGTCTTGGCGCTCTCGCCCAGCCGCCCGGCGTAGCCGGGAAGGGTGCGGGCCATGGCCTGGGTCTCGTCGAATTCCTTTTCCCACGCCTCGTCGGTGGGGTAGATGTCGGCGGTGTTCCAGGTGTGCTCTACGGGGATTTCAGAGCGCTGGGGGATCTTGTTGGTGTCGGCCATAGGGATAAACAGCCTCCTATCTGATTTTGATTGGGGATATCATATCATAAGCATAGGTATTTTACAAGGGGAAGCGGGGCAAAAAAGACTGTCCAGCCGGGGAAGGAGAACATCCCGGCCGGACAGTGGTGGTGCCGATCTCGTCGGCACAAGCTCCATATCTCTCGCTTCCGCCTGACGGCGAAAGCTCAATCATTCCGCTGTGCCTCCTCTCCCCACAAAGCCAAAGGACGGCTTTGTGGGGGCCCCGGTTTTGGGGCGTTCAGTACTCTGTGGGCATTATCAGGGCGGCGATGATATACACCCACAGGGACAGGCCCGCGAAAGCCATCAGCAGGACGGTGGCCACGCGCACAACCGTGGGATCGACATTGAAGTAACGGGCGATGCCTCCGCACACGCCGCAGATGACGGCGTCGGAGCCTGTGGTACGGTAAAGACGTTTCATGGGATAGTCTCCTTTCAACACTAACGGTTAACGGCGGTTGAACAATTCCCGGGTCAATATCGATCCAGGTTCACGTCGCCGCTGACGGTGGTCATGACGTAGGCGGGGCCGGAGCCGTCGCCGTAGACGGCCGTGCCGCCCTGGTACTGGAAGGGGAAGGCAAAATTCACGTCGCCGCTGACGGTTTTATGCCGCAGGGTGAAGGGCCCCGCGTCGGGGATGCGGGCCTCGACATCGCCGGATTTGGAGGACAGCTCCATCACCTGGGGGAGCTGGGAGGTCTCCAGCCGGATGTCGCCGCTCATAGAGCTGGCCAGGAAGCGGACGGCCAGTCCGTCCATCTCAATGTCGCCGCTGGCGGTTTTCACCAGAGTGTCCCCCACCTGGCCGTGGACGCACACGTCGCCGCTCATGGTCTCGGCATGGAGGTCGGCGCAGCCGTCCTTCAGATCCAGTTCCAGGTCGCCGCTGGCGGAATGGAAGCGCAGCTCTCCACAGGCGTGCAGAGAAGCGGTGAGGTCGCCGCTGGCGGTTTTGACGGTGAGCTGGTCAACATCCAGACGGAAGCCGTCCAGCTCCACATCGCCGCTGGCGGTGGTGATGTTCAGCAGCTCCCAGCGGCGGCGAGGGAGGGACAGCTCCACGTCGGCGGAGCCGATGCCCCGGCGGGAGAAGAAGGAGGAGGAGGCGGTGCGCCCCTCCCGGATGGTGAGGATGCCGTCGGCGGAGCAGGTCACATCCAGGTCGTCCACGTCGCCGTCGATGACGACCCCGGCGTCGGGGGCCCCGTCGTCACGGATGGTCACGTCCCCGGCCACCGTCTGCACCACGATGCCCCGCAGATCCTTCAGGGCAGTCACGGAATAGGAGCCGTCGTCATTGCCCTCCATGGAGGAGTCCTGGCCGGAGAAATGGGGGCCGCGCCCCTCCTCGCCGCTCCGGTATTCGCCCTTCCACTCACCCCACTGGGTGAAGAAGCCGCCCTTGGCCTTGTCATAGCCGAAGCCGTAGATCACGTCCCGCTGCTGCTTGGGGCCGCCCCCGGCGAAGAACCGGCGCTCGTCGGTGTTTACCTCGGCCTCAAACTCCCAGCCGCTGCCAGTGGGCGGGGTGGG
>CAMWRX010000033.1 GCA_947176765.1 uncultured bacterium | reverse complement strand
AGAAGACGGCATACGAGATGTAGAGAGGTCTCGTGGGCTCGGAGATCTGTATAAGCGACCGGATCCCCGCGGACTACAATCCCCGGGAACCCCTGGCCCCCGGCGACCCGGAATACGAGGCCCTCAAGAGAAGCATCCAGGAGAATGCCTACGTTGACCCCATTGTGGTGAACTACGATGGCACCATCATCGGCGGACACCAGCGCCGCACGGTCATGATGGATCTGGGCTATGAGACTGCCAATGTGGTGGTTGTGGACATCCGGGACAAAAACAAGGAACGCATGGCCAATCTGGCCCTCAATAAAATCACCGGGCGCTGGGATACCGAAAAGCTGAAAGAGATCCTCGTGGGCCTCGACCTGGAGGGCTACGATTTCACTGCCACAGGTTTCACCCGGAATGAGCTGGAAGACCTGATCCAGACACTGGACATCCCCGCCGAGGCCCAGGATGACGGCTTCGACCCGGATGCCGCAGCGGCTGAGATTCAGACTCCTGTCACCAACCGGGGCGACATCTGGCAGCTTGGCCGCCACCGCCTGCTTTGCGGCGACGCCACTCAGAAAGAGGATGCCGCTCTGCTCATGGCAGGCGCGGAGCTTGACCTGCTGGTAACAGACCCGCCCTACAATGTGGACTACGGCGGCAAGACAGAGTTCCTGGAAAGCTATCTGGGCCAGAGCGGCCCCAGGGCCAACAGCCAGATCAAGAACGACAAGATGAACTCCGCTGACTTTTACAGATTCCTCCGGGCGTCGTTCCGCTGCGCCTTTGATATGATGAGGAAAGGTGCGGCGGCTTACATTTTCCACGCTGAAAGCACCGGCACCCAATTCCGGGAGGCGTTCAGCGATTCCGGCTTCAAGCTGGCCCAGTGTTTGATTTGGGAAAAGTCCAGCTTCGTCCTCGGACGGCAGGATTACCAATGGCGGCATGAGCCAATTCTGTACGGCTGGAAAGAGGGCTCGGGCCATTATTTCATAAACGACCGCTCTCAGGATACCATCCTGCTGGAGGATGAGCCGAACTTCAAGAAGATGAGTAAGCCGGAGCTGTTGGCATATATAGAGGGCTACCGCAAGCAGTACAAAGACCTTACCACCGTCTTCTACGAAAAACGGCCCAGCAGGAACGATATGCATCCCACCATGAAGCCCGTCCCCCTGGTAGGCAGGCTGGTGAACAACTCCAGCAAACCCGACTGGCGGGTGGGTGACTTTTTCGGCGGCAGCGGATCCACTCTTATGGCCTGTGAGCAGCTGGGCCGCACCGCTTACCTCATGGAGCTGGATGAGCGCAACTGTGACGTCATCGTCCGGCGCTGGGAGGAATACACCGGGGAGAAAGCGGTGAGGTTATGAGCCGCAATCAGCGGAACCTTCCCCTGGATACCCTGGAAATTATACTGGAAGGAGTTGAATTGATCGTGAGTGCAAACGGTGAAATCACCGGGGGCTCCATGTACCCGACCCGGATCATCGCCCAGCTGTTCGGTGTGTCTGAACGCCGCATCCAGCAGTTGACGACGGATGGTGTGCTTCCCGCCACGGAGACGCCCAACGGCCGGCAGTACGATCTGGTACCCACCATTCAAACCTATGTGAAATTCCTCCGGGATGAAGCATACGGCAAAAACTATTCCGAAAAGGAGCAGGCGCTGAAACAGCAGAAGCTGGAGGCAGACATCGCCCTCAAGGGCACCCAGAATGAACTGCACCGGTTGAAAATGGACATAGCCGCGGGGAAATACATTTCTGTGGAAGAAGCAACGCTGGACTATGCCCGCTTTTTCGTGGCCTTCAAGAAATTCGCACTGTCCATGCCGGGGCGGCTGGTCAGCCAGATCAGCAGCGCTGTAGACCCTACGGAAGCCCGGCGCATCGAAAAGGAACTGCAGGCAGACGTGACCCAACTGCTCCGGGCATTTGTCGTGGCAGGCGTACCCTCCGGGGATGATATGAGTTGACAAAGAGAAAGCCCCGGATCCGCAAGTACCCGGTCACGGTCTACCAGCGAAAGGCGCTGGAGAGTCTCATGCCTCCCGAGGATTTGACTGTATCTGAGTGGGCAGAGAAATACCGTATGCTGAACAGCAAAACCTCGGCTCTCCCCGGCCCATGGCGCAACGTCCTGACTCCATATCTTGTCGGCGTCATGGATACTCTGTTGGACTATGAGACAGAGGAAATCGTGCTGTGTAAATCCACACAGCTGGGTGGTACTGAGGCGATACTGAACGCGTTGGGCTACATCATCCAACAAGATCCGTCCCCCACGATGGTGGTATACCCCTCTGAAATGCTGGCAAAGAGCATATCAAAGAACCGCATTATTCCGATGGTGATGGCTTCGCCAACGCTGAGGCAACGGTACCAGGAGTTGGAGAGTGAAAAGCTGGAGCTTCAGTTTGATGGAATGTATCTCAGTTTAGTGGGCTCCAATTCACCTTCCAACCTGGCCAGCAAGGCTATCCGTTTTCTATTCCTGGATGAGGTGGACAAGTACCCCGGGGCCAGCAGCAAGGAGGCCGACCCCATTTCTCTGGCCCGGGAGCGCACAAAGACGTTCGCAAATCGCAAGATTTTTATAACCAGCACTCCCACCATTACCACAGGCCATGTGTGGAAGTCCCTCCAGGGCTGCGACGTGGAGAAACACTATTTCGTGCCCTGCCCCCATTGCGGTAAGATGATCGAGCTGAAGTGGTCACAGGTGAAATTCCCGGATGGTGAGGGAATGAGCTACGATGACCGGGCTGAGATGGCCATGTATGTGTGCCCGGAGTGCGATGCCATCATCACCGATCAGCACAAGCCTCAGATGCTCCACCAGGGCGAGTGGCGCATAGTCAAGCAAAACAGCCCCAATGGCCAAAAGGTTGGATTTTGGATCAACACATTGTACTCCCCCTTCGTCCGTTTTTCGGATGCGGTGCGGGAGTTTTTGGCTAGTAAGGACGACCCGGAGAAGCTACAAAATTTCGTCAACTCCTGGCTGGCGGAACCCTGGGAGGATACCAACCTCAAGACCAGCGCCGATATGGTGCTGGAGCGCCAGACCCATCTGCCAGAGCTCATCGTGCCCAGCTGGGCAAAGCTGCTCACCGCTGGCGTGGACGTGCAGGAGAATTGTGTGTACTGGACCCTCCGGGCCTGGGGCAATCATATCCGCTCCCAGAATATTGCCCACGGCCAGGCTGTCAGCCTAGAAGAATTGGAGCGGATCATGAATCTCTCCTACCAGAGGGAGGACGGCGGCGCGCCGATGGTGGTCAACCTTGCCCTCATCGACAGCGGCGACCAGACAGATATGGTGTATGACTTTTGTGCAACCAACTCGGAGTGGGCTCTGCCCAGCAAGGGTGCCAGCACAAAAATGTACACCCACTACCGCATGAGCAAGGTGAACAAGCCCACCAGCCGGGCCTATGGCATGGACCTGGTGCTGGTGGACACGGACAAATACAAGGATATGATCGCCGGGCGTATGCGGAAGAAGATCGATGAAAAGGGCAGCTGGACGGTGTATGCCGGATGTGACCGTGAATATGCTGAACAGGTCACCGCCGAACATAAGGTCAACATCAAAAAGGGCGGCCGCACTGTGCAGGTGTGGGTGCAGAAGCATTCCCACGGCGACAACCACTATCTGGACTGCGAGGTGTATGCCATGGCCGCAGCGGATATTATGGACGTGCGCTTTTTGTATCTGGAGGACGAAATGGAGAAGCCCGCGCCGGAGCCTGAGCCTGTGCCCACGCCGGAGGAAGAATGGATAAAGGTAAATGAGAACTGGTTGGGAGGATAAACCTATGGACAACGCAGATAACGTCTACCAACCCCGGGAGCTTCTCGCGGAGGTGGACGCGGCCATTCAGAAAGTCATGGTGGGCGGCCAGAGCTACCGGCTGGGCAACCGCAGCCTGACCCGGGCAGACCTCTCCAAGCTGTGGGAAATGCGGAATACGTTAGCCGCGCAGGCCGCGGGCGAGGATGACAGCTGTCTCCTGCCCGGGACGGCAGCAGCGTTTTTTGAGGGGCGGTGACAACATGAACATAATCGACCGAGTGGTGGGCTGGTTTGACCCCCGCCGGGGCCTGGCCCGTATAGCCTGGCGGGACGAACTGCGCCACTACGACGCCGGGGACAATTCCCGGCTCAATACCAACTGGCGGGCCATCAACGCCAGCGCCGAGCATACCGACCGCTACAGCCGGGATACCGTCCGTGCCCGCGCCCGGGATTTGGAGCGCAACTCGGATATGCTGAACGCTATCATTGGGGCCTTTTGTCGAAACATCGTGGGCGGCGGCTTCAACCTGCAAGCGGAAACCGGGGACACGGATCTTAACCAGCAAATCGAAAAACTGTGGGCCCAGTGGTGTAAAAAGCGCAACTGCGATGTCACCGGCACCCAGAGCTTCAATCAGATACTGCGTATGGCCGTGCGCCGCAAAAAGGTGGACGGCGGGATCCTCTTTGTCAAGCGGTACACCGGGGGCGGGCTGCTGCCGTTCAAGCTCCAGACCATGGAGGTGGACGAATTGGACGGCAGTATGATAGCGGCACACGCAAAAGAAAACCGGGTGGTGGGCGGCATCGAGTACACGCCTTACAACAAACCCGTGGGCTACTGGTTCCGGCAGTACGATGTGGATGGAATGTCCTCGCCGGAGCCGGTGTATATCGACGCAAAGGATGTTATCTTCTACTTCAGCAAGCACCGGCCCAGCCAGCTCCGGGAAATGAGCGATATGAGCCAGACCCTGACCCGTGTGCGCGACGCCAACGAATTCATGGTGGCGGAGGATACCAAGCAACGGGTGCAGGCCAGCGTGGCCCTGGCCATCAAACGGGTGAACCCCCAGGGGGTCGGGCGGCCTAACAATGGGGCGAACGGCAAAGGGTACACCCGCCAGATGTTCACCCCCGGCATGGTTACTGAGCTGAACGCAGGGGACGAGGTGCAGCTGATAAACCCCCAGGGCCAAGCCACCGACGCCTCCCAGTATGTGAAGCTGCTGAACCGCATGATAGCCGCCGGCCAGGGCCTGAGCTATGAGGCCGTAGCCCGGGACATGAGCGGCAACACCTACAGCTCCGCCCGGCAGAACCTCATCGAGGACGGCATGACCTACGCCGACGAGGTGGAGCTGTTGACGGAGGTCATAGATGAGATATACGAGAGTTTTCTCATTTCGGCGGTGCTGGCGGGTAAGCTCGACCTGCCGGACTTCTGGAATCGGAAAGACGTGTACTTTTCCCATGAATGGGTGAAGCCGCCCAAGCCGTGGATCGATCCTGCCAAGGAGGCCACGGCCACGCAGACCGCCCTGCGCACCGGGCAAAAGACCTTCAAGCAGATCGCGGCGGAGAACGGCAAGGACTGGCGGGATCAGATCGACGATATCGCGGAGGTGCTGGAATATGCCCGGGATACTTACGCGCTTGACCTGAGCAGTATGATTTTCGGCCAGCAGGGCGGCGAACCCACGCCGGTGACGGGAGGAGGTGATGCAGATGGTAAAGCGGATGACGAGGACAACGGAGACGGACAGGCCGAATAGCTTTCACCGGGACATGGCCGTGTCAGCCATCCGGGCAGAGGAAGGAGAGGGACGCAGAGTGACCCTCTCCTTTTCCAGTGAGGAACCCTATGAGCGTATCTTCGGCCCGGAGATCCTCGACCACGGCGAGGGCGCGGCAGACCTCTCCCGGCTCAATGAGATCGGATGCCTGCTGTACAACCACAACCGGGATAAGGTCATAGGCCGGGTAAACCGTGCCTGGATCGAGAACGGGCGGGGACAGGCCGAGGTGGAGTTTGACGACGACCCGGAATCGGATGTCATTTACAAAAAGGTGCGCTCTGGTTCCCTCAAGGGTGTATCCGTTGGGTACATGATCGACTGGAGCGCCGCCGAGGAAGTCAAGGCTGGCAAAAAGAGCGGGGACGGCCGCTTTGACGGCCCCTGCCGTATCATGCGGAAATGGCAGCCGTTTGAAATCAGCATTGTAAGCGTTCCTGCTGACAGCACGGTAGGTGTTGGCCGGGAATTATGTACGGCCCCCGCTGCGGCTCCACTGCGTGTGTTTGAGCGGCAGTTACAAATAAATCAAAATATTATTGGAGGTATGTCTGTATGAACAAGAAGCAGAAACGGGCGGCAAAGCTCCTGCGTCAGCGGGAACTGGTAAACGCCGCCAAACAGGAAAAGCGCGACCTCACCGCTGAGGAACAGGCTGAGTTTGACACCCTGCAGGGCGAGATCGATGACCTGACCCGGCAGATCGAGGCGGAGGAACAGGACCAGGGCGACGAGCCTACTCCCCCGGACAATACCCGTCAGATGGTAGACGAGGCCATTTCGGGTGAACGCCAGCGAGTGGCAGGCATTACCAGCCTGTGCCGGAGCGCGGGCGTGGAGCCGGACAGGTTCATCTCTGAGGGCCGGACTCTGGACGAAACCCGCGCCGCTGTGCTGGATCAGCTGATCCAGAGGGGCGGGCCGATCGGTAGCCGGGTATCGGTAGGTGGCAGCGGTGAGGATGATTTCCGCCGGGACGCCGCCGACGGCATGGTAATGCGGGGCGGTCTGACCCCCGAGGGGGCCGGAAGCGGTGCCCGACAGTTTGCAGCTATGAGTTTCCGTGACCTGGCAATCGAGTGTATGGAACGGGCTGGTGAGAGCGGCGCCCGGCGTATGAGCTCAGATGAGCTGTTCACGGCCATCATGCAGCGCCAGTACTTGACCCCCACGGCAGCGTTCCCCTCCATCCTGGACACCGCTATCGAGAAAGCGTATGTGGCAGGCCACAAACAGGTGCCCGTTACTTTCGACAGGTGGACGAAAAAGGGCACGCTCAGCGACTTCAAGATTCACGACAACAAGTATATTGCCGGACCCATCGGCGACTTTAAAGAAGTTCCCGAGGGCGGCGAGCTGAAGAATGACAAGCCCGTGGACGCCAAACTGCCCACCCGCCAGCTCAAGACCTGGGGCAAACAGTTCACCCTCAGCCGCCAGGCGTTCATCAATGATGATATCGGCCTGGTGACCAGCATTCCTGCCCGCCACGCCGCGGCGGCCCGGCGTACCATCAACCGCCAGTGCTACGAGATTCTGATGAAGAACCCCAAAATCTACGACGACAAGGCGCTGTTCAGCGCGGACCATAAGAACCTGCTCAAGAGCGGCACCGGCATCACCAAAGAGGCCGTGCAGGCCATGATCATGGCTATCTCTACCCAGAAAGACCAGTTCGACCAGGCCATTACCATCCGGCCCGCCATGCTGGTGCTCCCGGTAGGTATGGGTTTCGACCTGTTTACTCTGTTTAATTCCCCCACCATCCAGACCACGGACAACACCCAGGCCGTGAATCCCCTGTACCGCTACGGCCTGCAGCAGGTGGAGGACCCGGAAATCAACCGCCTGGCCGGCGCTGGTGCGGCCCCATGGTTCCTGCTGGGCGCCACGGAGGATACGGCCTTTATTGAGGTGGACTACCTCAACGGCCAGGAAACGCCCAACATCCGCCGCATGGAAACCCCTGGTCAGCTGGGCTTTGTGTGGGACATCTATCTGGATTGGGGCATCCAGGTCATGGACTTCCGGGGCGCTGTCAAGAATCCCGGCGTCAAAATCGAGAACACGCTGCTGGCGTGAGAAAGGTAGGTAAAGCGATATGGCAACTGCAAAAGAAGCCGCAAAGGCCAATGTGACCGCCGAATATGTCCAGCGGGGCGAAACGCTGGATTACAGGAATACTACGGATGCCGCCATCCCCTGCGACACGGTGATAACCGTGGGCAATCGGATTGGTGTCACCGGGGGCGAGATCAAGCCCGGTGAGCTGGGTGCCCTGCACATGGTAGGCGTATTCCGCATCCCTAAGAGCGGCAATGATGCTATCCAGATGGGCGCGGCAGTCAGCTTTGACGGCAGCGGCATAACCGCCACAGCCTCGGAGGGGGCCACACCGGCGGGCTACGCCGCCACGCCTTCCGAAGCCAGCGACAAATATGTGCTGGTGAAGCTGCCGGGATGAAGCCGCTGACCTTTAAGGAGGCTGTCGCCCACGATGTGCAGGGTGTGTTCCTCGATTTGGAGGAATTCGCCGACCGGCACACCATCAAGTACGACGGAAAGGTGTATGAGGATATCCCGGTCAGCCTGCAGGACGTGGAGCAAACGGAGCGCCAGCAGATGAAGGACGACCATCTGCCCGGCATCTTCCGGGCAAAAGCTACCCTCTACTGTTCCCGGGAGGACATCGGCGGCAAGCTGCCCGAACAGGGCAAGTGGCTGGAGATCAACGACGGGAAGAACCCGAAATTTTTCAATAAGTACCAGATCGGCAGCTCCGGCATGGAGATGGGTATGGTTCGGATCGAACTGGGGAGGTTCGCACAATGAGTGTACAAGTGCAGGTCATGGATCAGGGCCAACTGAATAAGATGCAGGCCCTTCTGGCGGGCATCCCCAATGGTACGGAACGGGCGGCACAGTCTGCCATGCAGCGGGCCGTGTCGCATTTGCGTACCAATTCCGCGAAAGCCATCCAGGAGAAGTACGACATCAGCACGGCCAACATCCGGGCCAATGAGAACGTGAATATCCGCTATACCTACCAGGACGGTGTGCAGGCTTTTGTCACCTTCGCGGGCGGCAAGATCCCTCTGTTCCGCTACGGCGGGGCCAGTCCGGGCGCCCCGACCTATGACCAGAGCCAGCTGGTGCCGATGATGATTCGGGGACAGTGGCGCATGGCGCATCCCGGCGTACCCGCCCACGGCCACCAGAGAAAAGACACGGCTCCGGCCCTGTTCGAGTACGCCTTTGTAGCGCGGATGGCCTCCGGCCATGTGGGTATATTTGAGCGGACCGGGAGCGGATCCCGGTCGGGCGGGGACGCCATCGCTGAAATCATGGGCGGCACGGTGCCCGGTATGCTGGGCAGGGATGAAGTCAAGGAAAAGCTGGGAGAACAGGCGGCGGAGAAGTACATGGAGCGGTATCACCATGAGGTAACGCGGCTCCTTAACGGCTGGGGAGGTTGACGATGACAAAGCAAAATCTGCTGGATTCCCTCTGTGACTTTACCAGGGATGTGGTGAAAGACCTGCTCCTCCCGGTAGAGTTGCAGGAGGATGACGAAGCGCAGCCTATGCCTCGTCCCCCGGAAGTGTATGACCACGGCCTGCCCGACTTCGCAGAGGCGGAGAAAAAGGCGCCGCTTATCATCCACAAGGTCATCACGGCTAACGATGTGTGGCCGGAGGGCGGTACGGAACCCATCAGCAAAGCAGTAGTGCGCACGGTGTTCGGGATATATCATCCAAACAACCAGGAGGGAGAGCGTGCCCTGCTGGGGCTCATTGAGCGCCTGCGGCTTGCCCTGTGGCGGCAGCGGGTGATTGGCAAACAGTTCAAATTAGATGTAAAAGCGGGACTGGATTATCTGATCTACGATAAGCAGCTCCCGCCATTTTATGCCGGGGAAATGCTGACCACCTGGTCACTTCCCTCGGTGAAATTGGAGGTAATGTATGGCAAGCAAGGCTACAGCAACATCCGCAAAGCCGGCCCAGACGGGCAAGTCTGCGGTGGAGAGCACTACGGCCCGCAAGAGCAATAAAATCTACTGTTACATCGGCCCCAATATCCGGGGCCATCTGCATACCGGCCAGGTGTTTCGTGGGGAAAAGGAGGATATCCTCAAAGCCCACGCAGAGCTGGTGCAGAAGCACCCGCTGGTAAAATCCCTGATTATTCCCGGCGAAGCCCTTCCGGCGGCCCGGCTCAGGGTAAAGGAAGCAGGTACGGCCCACTATGCCAACTACCAGAAGCTCAGCCGGGAACTGCTGGAGGCGGCGCAGGAAAAGGTCATGCCGGAGTACGAGGCATATCAGAAGGAGGCGGTGAACAATGCCTAACCTGGGCGTTCATGTAAAAGAGAGAGCCACGGCGGTCAGTCTTCCCGTGGTAGCGGACAGCGGCATTCCCTTTTTTGTGGGTACTGCGCCCGCCCACATGGCGGCAAAGCCCGCCAGGGCAAATTATCCCGTGCTGTGTACCAGCTGGGACGAAGCGGTGGAGAAACTGGGCTTTTCCTATGACTGGAAGAAATACACCCTCTGCGAAGCCATGTACAGCCATTTCCAGCTGTACGGCTGCCAGCCCGTTATCTTCTGCAACGTGCTGGATCCCAATGACCCGGACGCAAGGAAACCCGCAGAGAGCAAACCCTGCGACGTGGCGGAGCATCGTGTCACTCTGCCGCTGGAAACCATCCGCGACGGACTGAAAGTCACCAGCGGCGAGGGCGAGGACGCGGCCCCGCTCAAGGAGGACGAAGATTACACCCTTTTCTACGATGAGAGCAAAGGATGTATCATTGAACTGCTGGAGGATAGCCCGGCCTATGAGGTAAAATCCCTGACTGTGGAAGCCGCCCAGCTTGACCCGGGTGTGGTGACTTCCGCGGATGTCATCATGGGCATCAACCAGGCGGACGCCTGTATGACCGCCGTGGGTGTTATCCCCGACCTGCTGCTGGCTCCCGGTTACACCCATGACACGGTGGTGGCCGCCATTCTGGCCACGAAAGCGGCTGGCATCAACGGCCTGTTCCGGGCGAAAGCGCTCATCGACGCGGACTGCTCTGCCGGGGGCGTGACGGAATATTCCCAGTTGACCGCATACAAGGCCAAAAACAACCTGGTGGACGTCAATCAGATCGTCTGCTGGCCCCAGGTGAAGCTGGGTGAGTATCAGTTCCATCTTTCCACGCAGCTGGCCGGGCTTATGGCCCAGGTGGATACCGCTAACGGCGGGTGCCCCTACGAATCCCCCAGCAACAAAAACCTCAAGATAGATGCCTGCTGCCTGGAGGATGGCACCGAGATCAACCTGACCTGGGAACAGGTGAACCTTGTGGCAGGAAGCTGGGGCGTGGTGACGGCTATCAACTTCATCGGCATGGGCTGGACGGCCAAGGGCAATTATACGGCCTGCTTCCCCGGCAACACAGATGTAAAGGATCAGTTCATCCCCGTCTCCCGTATGTTTGACTGGGTGGGCAACACCTTTGTCCGCACCTTCTGGGCCATGCTGGACAGGCCCATGACCCGGCGGCTGATCGACAACATTCTGGACACCGGGAACATCTGGCTCAACGGGCAGGTGGCGTCGGAGCATCTGCTGGGCGCCCGGGCCGAAATGCGGGAGGATGAAAACAACCCGCTGGATCTGATGGCGGGCATCATCCGCATCCACATTTATATTACACCGCCCAGCCCGGCGCAGGAAACCGAGTTCACGCTGGAGTACGACATCGGCTATATGCAGTCCGCGCTGGCGGCGTAAAGGAGGGAAAAGCTATGAATCAGCAACCGGCAGCCTATATCAATCTGGAGCTTTACGAGGACAGCATCAACCTTCTGGGCGTGGCCAAAGTCAAGCTGCCTGACATCGCCTATCCCTGTGTGACCGTCTCCGGCGCGGGGATGATGGGCGAAATGGAGGTGCCGCTGTACGGCATGGTCTCCGCCATGACCACGGAGATCACCTGGCTCACCCCGCACGGGGATTCGGTCAGCCTCATGTCCCCCAAACAGCACCGGCTGGAAATGCGGGTGGCAGAAGAATACTGGGAAACGGAACAGGCAGAAGTGGGCCTGTGGGCGGACAAGTATGTCATGATCGTCCGTCCGAAAACCGCCACGCCCGGTACGGTGGCCCCCATGGCTGCGGCGGATACTTCCGGCCAGTACGCAGTGTATTATTTCGCCGCCTACCGGGACGGCAAGTGCCTGTGGGAGATCGACAAACGCAACATGAAGTGCGTCATTGACGGCGTGGACTACATGGCCGAGGTACGCAAGGCGCTGGGGAAGTAATATGAAATAACGGTTAGGGCGGCCATGGTGCCGCCCTGGCTTATTTTATAAAGGAGAGAAAAAATATGGCAAGAGATACCATGGTACAGGACGAAATGGAGCAGGTAGAGAACTTGAAAAAAGAGGCTCAGGAAATCCCCGATGCTTCCGTGTACACTCGTCAGCTGAAAAAGCCCTTTACTTACGAAAACAAAACTGTGGAGCGGTTGGATTTCGATTTCAATTCCCTCACCGGCACGGACAGCATAGCCATCGAAGCGGAACTGAACCGCCGCATGAAAAACCTGGTCCTGCCCCAGCTTTCCTGGGAATTTATGACCCTCATGGCGGTACGGGCCTGCACGAACCGGGACGGCAATGATCTCCGGGTGGTGGATGAGAAATTCCTCAAGGCCCTGCCCATGAGGGATTACAACGCCATTATCGGAGCGGCACGAAATTTTTTGCTTCTGTCGGACTCGTAGACAATGATACGGGTCCGTGGCTGCGGGAACAATGCCTGATTTTGGCCCGGAACAATAACACCCCGGTTCCTTATTGGATGGGCCAACCACTGAAAGAACTGGGGAAGTGGATAAAGGCAAACAACCGGCTGGAAGAAAAGAATGAACAGCTCCGGCAGAAAAACAGGCCCACAGGCGGCCGCAAATTCCGCCCCAGGAGGTGATGCACAGTGCCGTCCGGCAAGCAGTATGAGATGCTTTTCAAGCTCAACGCACAGGCAAACGCGGGCTTCAAGAGCGCCTTCTCCCAGGCCCAGGCCGAATTTGCCAGGCTTGGCAATGAGATCCAGTCCCTGAACAAAACCCAGGCGGATATTTCGGCATACCAGAAGCAGTCTGCGGCCATAGACAACACCCGGGCAAAGATTGAAAATCTGGCCAGACAGCACGGGCTGCTAAGTCAACAGATTGAGGAAGAGACCGGCAGCACCGCCGCGCTGGAGCGGGAAAAGCTCAAG
Source organism: uncultured bacterium (assembly GCA_947176765.1). GTDB lineage: Bacteria > Bacillota > Clostridia > Oscillospirales > Oscillospiraceae > Enterenecus. Next base: position 15,772 of record CAMWRX010000033.1, on the reverse strand, counting down.
CTGGAACAGCGCATGGCCAGCACCCAGGGCGCGCTGGAGCGCCAGGAGGGCCGGCTGTCCGCTACCAGCCAAAGGCTGGAAGAAGCAGGCGTCAACACAGACAACCTGGCGGAGGAAAGCGCTCAGCTGACCGCACAGATCGAGGAATTGTCCAGGGAACAGGAACAGGCCGCGCAGTCTGCTGAGGACTACGGAGAAAGCGCTGTCAGCGCTTTCCAGGCCGCAGGGGAAGCCCTGGCCGCTGCGGGTATCGTGGCGGGGATAAAGCAGATCGGCGAAGCCTATGTGGGCACGGTGCAGGCGGCTGGCGAGTTCGGTGCCACCATGTCCAACGCGGAAGCCCTCTCCGGCGCAAACCGCCAGGAGATGGCTCTCTTGACCGCCCAGGCTAAAGAACTGGGGGCGACTACGAAGTTCACCGCCAATGAATCCGGCGAGGCCATGGGCTACATGGGCATGGCTGGTTGGAATGCCCAGCAGATGCTCTCGGGTATGCCGGGTGTGCTGAATCTGGCTGCAGCGTCCGGGGAGGAACTGGCAGGTGTGTCGGACATCGTGACGGACAGCCTGACCGGCTTTAAGCTCACCGCCGCTGACACCGGGCGGTTTGTGGACGTGCTGGCTACGGCCTCCACCAAATCCAACACCAATGTGTCCCTGTTGGGCGAGAGCTTTAAATACGTTGCCCCCTTGTGCGGCACTTTGGGCTATGAAGCCGAGGACGCCGCCGTGGCCCTGGGCCTTATGGCAAACTCCGGCATCAAGGGCAGCCAGGCGGGCACAACGCTGAAAACAGCCATTGCAAACCTGGCCGCCCCCACCGAAAAGCAGGCCGCCGAAATGGAGCGCCTGCACATCAGCCTGACGGATACCAACGGCCAGATGCTCCCCATGCTGGACATGGTGGGCAATCTGCGCGGGGCCTTTTCGGGCATGAGCGAAGCCGAACAGTCCGCAGCGGCCAGTACCATCTTCGGCAAGGAAGCTATGAGCGGTATGCTGGCCATCATCAACGCCAGTGAAGCCGACTACCAGAGCCTGACCCAAAGCATCTACAACTCCGCCGGTGCAGCCGAACGCATGGCCAACATTAAGCTGGACAACCTGTCCGGCGACCTGACCCTGATGCAGTCGGCGGCAGACGGCTTGAGCCTGTCCATCGGTGAACAGTTTATGCCCCAGATCCGCGGGTTGGTGCAGGCCGGGACTTCTGTCATTGTGTGGGTAAACGATATGATCGACGCCCACCCTGTAATGACAAAAGCCATGCTCGGCGCGGCGGGGGCTGTGGGTGTCCTTACAACGGGCATCGTGGCCTACAACGCCGCCCAAAAGGTCATGGCGGCCTTTGACCTTGTCTCCCTGTTCGCGGGGCCGGTCGGGCCGATTCTGGCTGTAGGCGCTGCGGTTGGTGTGGTCGCGGGCGGCGTGATCGGTTTGATAGAAGCGGCCAATGAGGGAATCCCGAAAGTCGATGACCTCACGCAGTCCGCTCAGAGCGCGGCCACCGCTATGGAGGAATTGTCGGCCAACTTTGACAGCAGCCGTGTGAACATCGCCGCCACTGCCGATGTGGCCGGGATGTATATCGACCGTCTGGAGGAACTGGGCGCAAAGACCCGCCTCACCAGCGCGGAAAGCACCGAATACCACAACATCCTCCAACTGCTGTGTGAGACGGTGCCCGACCTGGCCGGGTCCATTGACCTCACCACAGACAGCATTGAGGGCGGTACGGCAGCCCTCCGGGCCCAGACCCGGGCCTGGCAGGAAAACGCCGAAGCCCAGGCGTACCAGGAAGCCTACCAGAACCTCATGTCCGAGTATAACGCGGTCATGGTGGAAGCGGCGGAAAATTCCCTGCGTTTGACCGAAGCCCAGACCCGTCTGCGGGCGGCAGAGGAAGAGCGTGCGGCCATTCTGGAAGAAATGGACGCTATGGCCCAGGGCCCGGATTACCAGTCCGAGCGGTACTACGAACTGGGCCAGCAGGTAGCCGCCCTCACCGATGAGATGACCCGCAGCGAAAAGGAAGTCCGCGCCTACCAGGAAGCCCTGGACGTCAGCAATGCCGCGGCAGAGGAAGCCAAAGCCGCGACGGAGGGCTATGCACAGGCCATGGCCGAGCTGACCGGGAATTCCACAGAAGCCGCCGGGGCCGTGGATTCTATCACTGAATCTGTACTGGCCATGACGGACAGCCTGCAAAACGAGGCCACAGCCGGTATGCTGGAATCAGGGGCCGCGCTGGTGGTCAGCGCCGGGGTTCTCTCGCAGGCTTATGGAGAAGCATACGAGGAAGCCTACGAAAGCATCAGCGGCCAGATGGGCCTGTTTGAGTCCATGTCCGTAGAGGTGGAGACCTCCGTAGGCGACATGATAAGCTCCCTGGAAAGCCAGGTAGCCTATATGGCCAGCTACTCGGAGAACCTGCGTACAGCGGCGGCCATGGGCGTATCCGACGGCTTGATCGCCCAGCTTTCCGACGGCAGCACCGAAAGCGCCGCTTATTTGCAGGAGATCGTCACCAATGGCGAGGGCAAAATCGAAGAACTGAACGCCGCCTTTGCGCAGGTGGAGGAAGGAAAAGAGGAATTTTCCAGCACGGTCGCCGAAATGCAGACGAACCTGCAAAGCACCATGCAGGAAGCCGTCCAGACCACGCAAAGCGCCGTGCGCGAGATGGATATGTACCGCCAGGCGGCTATGTCGGCCCGGTCTACCATGCAGGGCTTTATTGATGGGGCCAACGCCATGGCGCCCTCTGTGCAGGCAGCATACCGCAGCGTGGCGCTGGGCGCTATGGCGGCGATACAGGGAGCCATGGGAGCGGGTATAAGCGTCACCCGAGGCTATGCCACCGGCACCACGGGCGCCGCCCCCGGCTTTGCCATGGTAGGCGAAAACGGCCCGGAGCTGGTGTTCTTCCAAGGGGGCGAACAGGTAGTCAATGCCACGCAGACAGCTGCCATGCAGAGGCAGTCGGCGATAAGTGCTAAGCCTGCCGGGGATTACAGCAGCGGGCAGATCGTCATTACTGTCTCGCCCGTCTACAATCTTTCCGGCAGCATGGACGCTGACAGTATCCAGAACGAACTGGCCCGCCATACAGAATCCCTGCGCCAGCTGGTGCTGGATGTGATGGAGGAATCGCGGCTGGAAAGCGCAAGGAGGCGGTACTGATGCCGAAAACCTATACGACGTCCCAGGGGGATATGTGGGATATGATCGCCTATAAAACCCTGGGCAGCGTCAATTTGACCGACCGTCTGATGACCGCCAACCGCAAATGGCTGAACGTGTATATCTTCCCGGCCGGCGTGGTACTGGACATCCCGGAAATAAAGCCGGAAAGCATGACAGAGGGCCTGCCGCCCTGGAAGCAGACTGTGGGGTGATATCGTGAGTAATGCAAATCTGGCCCGGCGAATCAAGGCGGAAGTGTCCTTTGACGGCGTGAATATCAGCAAAAGCATCCGGCCTTATCTTCTCTCACTGCAATATACGGACAATGAGGAGGATGAGGCAGACGACCTGCAGATCCGATTGCAGGACCGGGAACAGCTCTGGATGGAAAAATGGATCGAGCCCATGATACAGGCCGCGTCCGTCACAAAGACGGAATCCACCACCACGGCCACCGCATCCGCTCCAAAGTCGTACAAGGTAACGCCCGCCATCGGGCTGAATATCCGCACCGGCCCCGGCACCAATTATGGCAAACTGGGGGCTTTTTCCTGCGGTACGGTCATTTCGGTGGAATCCATTGAAAACGGCTGGGCCAAAATCACCTATAGCGGGAAGACCGCCTATGTGTCTGCGTCGTACATCAAGGCCACCGATGAAAAAGCGGCGGACGGCAAGTCCGAATCCACGGTGACGGCCCCAGCGCTGAAAATCCATGCCGTCCTCGTTCATGAAAACTCCACAGGCGGCGGGAACGACCGGGTACTGGACTGCGGGCAGTTTGAACTGGATACGGTACGGGCCAGCGGCCCGCCCGCCACGGTGACCCTCAAAGCCACGGGGCTGCCTTTCTCGAATCAGATACGCCAGATGGAAAAGAGCCGGGCATGGGAAAATTACAGCCTGGCCGGCATCGCCGGGGAGATCGCGCGGAGCAACGGCATGGGCTGTATGTTTGAATCCGCACAGGATCCCGCTTATACACGGGTGGAGCAATTCAAGGAAAGTGACATCGCCTTCCTTTCCCGGCTGTGCAAGAACGCCGGGATCTCGCTGAAAGCAACCAATAATATCATCGTCCTGTTTGACCAGGCAAACTTTGAGGAAAAGCCGCCGGCGTTTACCATCCGAAAGGGACATGGGTACATCAGTTATGACCTATCCGTAGGTACCGCCGACGTCCAGTACACCTCCTGCCGGGTGCGCTATACCGATCCAACCACTGGCAAATGCATCGAGGGCATCGCCCGGGTAGAGGACTACAAAGAGGACGCCAAAAACAACCAGCAGCTGGAAGTGACTGCCAAAGTATCGAGCATCGGGGAAGCCAAGGCCCTGGCTGAAAAGCGACTGCGGATGCATAACCGGTTCTCGAAAACGGCGGTTTTCACGCTTCCTGGCGACACCCGTCTGTTGGCTGGCGTGACCGGGGATCTGGAGGGCTGGGGCTTTGCCGATGGAAAATACATCATCAAGCAGGCAGTGCATACGATGGGCGCCAGCGGGTACACGACAAAAGTCACGCTGCGCCGGGTACTGGAGGGGTACTGATGGAACAGGAAGCCTTAAGAAAAATTCTGGAACGCATGGTGCAGGAGGGCGTCGTCTCGGCGGTAGACGCAGGGAGACGCCGGGTCCGTGTGAAGTTCCTCACGACGGATATCTACTCCGGCTGGTTGGCTGTGCTGCAGCATACCGGTGCGGGCGTGCAGGCCGCCGGACATACGGCCAGCGTGACGGTGTGGATGCCCAAGGTCAATGACCGGGTGGTGGTGCTGTATCTCCCCTGCCCGGACAGCGACGGCTATGTGCTGGGAGGTGTGTAAATGGCAGTCGTGGGGCATTTGGGGGACGTGGTATTTCAGGTGTCAGAGGATGTGCTGGAAACGCTTTCTGACTTTGAGTGGAGCGGTACGGCCCGGTATGCTGTCCACCAGCGGCACGGCGGGAACGCCCTCACAGAGTTTCTGGGGGTGGAGCCGGACAAGATCCGCTTCTCCATGATGCTGGTCCGGGAGCTGGGTGTGGATATTGTGACAGAGCTGGTGAAGCTCTGGAATATGGAGCGCAGCGGCGAAGCCGTCGGGATGTCCATCGGCGATAAAGGCTACGGGAAATATCGCTGGAACTTGGTAAAGCACGACATTAAATATACGCACCATGACGCGGCAGGCAACCCCATCGTGGCGGAAGTGGCCGTGGAGTTGCAGGAATATTTAAGGAGTTGACGCCATGAGCTATACCGTATCAGCAACCGACCTGGGCGATATCCGACTGAATGAACGGGAGGAAGTAAACGCAGTGCTTCAGAATATTGCCCTGATCCTGGCCACACCCAAAGGCTCGGTGCCCATGTACCGGGATTTTGGACTGTCCCAGGAATTTCTGGACCGCCCCATGCCTGTAGCAAGGGTAATGATGATCACAGAAGTGCGGGAGGCCATAGAGCTCTGGGAGCCACGGGCTACGGTGACGGACATCCAGTTTGCCAATGACCCGCTGGAACCCGGAAAACTTATCCCAACTGTGGAGGTGGAGATCCATGTCGAGGAATCCTGAGTATCAGTTTGTGGACACCAGCGTAGAGCCGCTGGTGTCTTTGCTTGTGCAGGGGTACGAACGGCTTACGGGCGAAACCGTCCAGCCCGCCAGCCCGGAACGTGTGTTCATCGAGTGGGTGGCCAGTATTGTCACCCACGAGCGGGTGCTGACCAACTATACCGGCAATCAGAATATCCCCAGCCGGGCAGACGGGGAAAATCTGGACGCCCTGGCGGAACTGATGTATCTGCCCCAGCGGCCCCAGGCCCAGGCGGCAAGGTGTGTGCAGCGCTTCCATATCTCTGCGGCCCAGCTCAGCGCCGTTCTGGTGCCGGCGGGTACCCGGGTGACCAGCTCCGGCGGTTTAGTCTGGGAAACCATGGACGATGTGTATATCCCCATCGGTGAAACGTATGTGGATGCGGCCATCCGCTGTCAGACACTGGGCGCAGCCGGAAACGGCTACACGCCCGGCCAGTTGAACACACTGGTAGACCTGTATGATTACTGCTCCGAAACGGAAAACCGCACTACCAGCGATGGCGGCGCGGACGAAGCCACGGACGATGAATTCTACCAGCTCATGCGGGCCAGCATGGACGCTTACAGCTGTGCGGGCGCCCGGGGCGGCTATGAATACTTTGCCAAGCAGGTCAGCACGGAGATCGGCGATGTGATCGCCAACTCCCCCACGCCTGGCGTGGTCAGGCTGTACGTCCTCATGGGCGACGGCACACTGGCCACGGATGAGATCAAGGCGGCGGTGCTGGAAGCCTGCAGCGCCGATACCGTGCGCCCGCTGACAGATCAGGTGTTCGTGGAGGACGCGGAGGCCGTAGGGTACAATATCGACTTCACCTATTACACGCAAACCGGCAGCGGAAAATCGGCGGCGGAAATCCAGGCTGCGGTGAACGCGGCAGTACAGGAATATGTCCGCTGGCAGGACACGAAGCTGGGCCGGGATATCAACCCGTCCACGCTGATCGGCCTGCTGATGCTGACCGGCATAAAACGTGTGGACCTGCGGGAGCCGGTGTTCACGGTGCTCCGGGATGACAACCGCTCTGTGCCGCAGGTGGGGCAGATCGGTGAAATCACCATAACCGATGGAGGCTATGAGGATGAATGAGCATGGCCTGACGAAAGAAAATTTCCTGCGCGCCCTGCCCGTTTCCCTGTCCGGCGACCCAAAAATGGTGGCGCTGGCAGAAGCCATAGCCGGGGTGTTGGAGGAACGGCGGAAAGAGATCGACCGGCTGTCCGTTTATCCCCATGTGGACAGGCTGGACGAGGGCCTGCTGGATATTCTGGCACGGGACTTCAAGGTAGACTGGTGGGACAACGATTACAGCCCGGAAGAAAAGCGCCGCACTCTGGCGTCCAGCTGGCAGGTGCATAAATTACTGGGGACAAAGGCGGCGGTGGAAACGGCCATCCGGGCCATATACCCCGACACGCAGGTAGCGGAATGGTTTGACTATGGCGGGGATCCCTACCATTTCAAGCTGAATATCAATATCACCTTTGATGACATCGACACAGGAAAACAACGCCGGGTACTGGACCGGCTGGAATATTACAAGAACCTGCGCTCCCACCTGGACGGTGTGGAGTATTTCATGGCAGGCAAAACGGCCCTGGCCTATGCCGGGGCTGTCCTTTTGAGCCATTCCGGGCAAGTCTCGGTAGGCTTGAAGCCGGACGTGCACTGGCCGCGGTCCGATGTGCAGGCCGCGGCCGGAGCGGTGGCCTTGGCGGCGGCCGGGGTGTGTTCTGTGAAACTGCCCGAAATACAGGCCCGCTGGCCCCGGGTCCAGACTGGGACTTTGACAGGTGCGGCCGCGCTGGAAATGTCTGGGATGTGTTCTGTTGGCCTGCCCCGGGTGGGCCTGCATTGGCCCAGGGTAAAGACTGGGGCACAGCTGGGCGCGGCGTCTCTCGGGATGGCCGGCGTGTGTGCCGTGGATATCCCGCGGGCGTCGCTCCGCTGGCCTCGGGTAAAGCTGTCCGGGGCCGTCGGCGTGACCGTCACCGGCCAGACCGTGACCCACCTGGTGCCGGTGCGGCCAAAGAAACCATCATGGCCCAAAAGCACGGCCACAGCCAAAATCGGTGTGTCCGTGCTGGGAGTATATCAAAAAATTACAGTTTAAGGAGATGATCGTATGGGCTACTGGCAGCAGAGGGCCGTCACAGATGTCGGCAGTGAAATGCTCAATGACCTGATGGCCGGCCGGAAAATGACCATATGCAGCGCCTGGGGCGGCACCGAAAAGGTGGCCGAGGATGCGTTGGCGGGTCTGACGGATGTATGCGGCGAGCGGTACGAGTTGGGCCTGCTGGGGCTGGAAAAGACCCCGGAGGGCAAAATGGTGCGGGTGCAGATCAATAACCTGGGCATTGAACAGGGGTACAGGCTGCGCCAGATCGGTGTGTACGCAAAGCTGGACGACGGGCCGGAGCAGCTGCTGTTCATCCTGCAGGACGAACATGAGAACGGCATCGAGATCCCCTCGGTGTCCGAGAACCCCAGCTTTGCCCTGGAGGTGCAGGGGCTTATCTACATTACCAATGATGTGGAGATCAAGATAAGCCTGGAGGGCAGCAAGGCGATGGTCACCCCGGCCATGCTCGCCCAGCTTCTGGCGGAACACAATGCCGACCCCAAAGCGCATCCGGGCCTTGAGATGGCAATCCAGCAGGTGCTGAATAAAGCGCTGGAGGAAGCTGGGAACGGCAATCTTGAACCCGGAACTCAGCCGCCCGGCCCGGACACGCCCGCGGAACCCGGCCAGCACTACTTTGACGCGGAGGCGAAAAAAGAGTATATCTGTATCGGGCAGGATGAGGAAGGGAAATACCTGTGGATGGTTACCGGCGCGGGCGTGGACGCCAGCCAGATCATGTACGACGGCAAGCCGCTGACCGCATTCCTCAAAAGCCTGGAAGAATCGGCCAGCACAGACCGGGCCATCCAGAATATCCCCACACAGTATGGGGAGCTTACCTATAACGGCGAGGAACAAACGCTGGTGCTCAACGGCTATGACAGCGCTACAGTGCTTCTGACGGGCGTTACAAAGGCGACGGACGCCGGGGAGTATGAAGCCCTGGCCACGCCCAAACAGCCCTTTTTCTGGGGTGCGGACGGCTCTAATGACACTAAACCCATTAAATGGGTGATAGGCCGCCAGCCAGTGGAGGCTGTGACCCAGAGCAACGATCTGACCTACACTGGGGAGGAACAGGCTCCCACCTGGGACGGCATCCGGGAGGATATCATGACCCTGTCCGGGGATTCCAGCGGGACGGAGGCCGGGGAGTACATTCAGAAAATCACGCTGGATAACAACTACTGCTGGCCGGATGGCATCTGGGGTGAGAAAGACTTCCCGTGGGCCATCGCCCGTGTTACGCTGGAAACAATCCCCTGTCAGAGCGTGGAGAACGTCTGGACGGGTGAGGAACAGTCCCCGTCATGGACAGGTTATGACCCGGACAAGATGGCGGTCAGCGGCCCTACCAGCGCTACAGATGCGGGCGGATACACGGTGGACTTTACCCCCGGCCCCAATTATCAGTGGCCGGATGGGACGCACAGCACGAAAGAGGTCATGTGGACAATCGCAAAGGCCCCCGGTAATATCATACTGTCCCAGAGCGAGCTGAATCTGAAAGCCTCGGCCATGAGCGCCATCATTGGCGTGACCCGCCCCGGCGATGGCGTGATCACCGCGACCTCCAGCAATGCGGCTGTGGCCACGGCTACAGTAAGTGAGGGCCGGGTCGTGGTGCAGGCGAAAACAAAGGGTAGTGCCACCATTACCATCAACGTGTCGGAGGGCACGAACCATACGGCCCCTGAGAGCAAGCAGGTAGCTGTGACCGTCACACTGCCGACAACGTCGATGGCGGACAATAGCTGGGACGTGATAGCCGATGTGGGCTTTGCGGGGAACGCTGCCAACTTCTGGAGTGTAGGCGACGCCCGTGATGTGGTCATAAACGGCCCGGTGGGGAATTTCACATTTTCTAATCTGACCGTCAAGGCGTTCATCATAGGAATCGACCACAATGCTACCCGGGAAGGCAATGGTGTGCATTTCCTGCTGGGCAAGATCGGCACGGCAGATATTGCACTGTGTGATAACCAGTACCCTAACGGCGTAAACAGCACGGGCTACTTCAGCATGAACACCAGCAATACCAATGTGGGCGGTTGGGATGGCTGCTATATGAACAAAACGCTGCTGAACGGCGCCAGCAACAGTTTGCTGAAAGCCCTGCCCAGTGACCTGCAGGCGGCTATCGTGCCTACAATGAAGTACACGGACAACACGGGCGGCGGTTCAAATACGGCGTCCTATGTAACAGGGAAAACCTGTATACTGTTCCTCCTGGCAGAGTTTGAGGTATTCGGTGCAAGGACCTATGCAAACAGCGCGGAGCAAAATTACCAGAAGCAGTACGATTATTTTAAGGCAGGAAATTCGAAGATTGCAAATCGTCACACCGCAGTGACTACTGCGGTGTGGTGGTTCCTCCGCTCTCCTTATTACACCGGCTCTAGTACCTTTTGCATTGTCGACACCGATGGCACTCCCGGCAACCACAATGCTTACAACTCGGGTGGAGTTCGCGCCGGCTTCCGCGTATCCAAGGCGGCAGCCTGATCGGCCCTTGCAATCAGGGCCGCGGAAGCGGCCCGTTCCCAGGGTCGCAAGCCTTGCGTGAGCGGGCCCTTCCCCCATACCGCCGTAAGGCGGTCGCGCAAAATTTAAAAATTGGGCCTTTCCCGTTTTAGCGGAATATGGTATAATTGGCAACGGAATAGCGAAAAGAGGTGATAAAATGTCGGTGCTGCTTAACGGGCGCTCGATCAGTAAGGCGGAGTTTGTGAATACCGCAAACAGTATTTACACAGAAACCGTCGCTTTCCTGACCCGGCTTTCTGCCCGGTATTCCCGCCTGCTGGCTGAACCAATCGCAAAGTTGGCCGGAGATGTGCTGGACGAAGCAGAAAAAGCAAACAATATTTTCCCATCGGATGACCAGCGAATAAGACTACGCAAGACCCATCTGTTGGAAGCGAGAGCGTCCCTTATGGCCTTGGATGTTCGGTTGAGCCATTGCTATGACGTCATGATGACAAACCCGGAAGGGGCTTTCACAAACTCAAAGGGTGATCATCTGCCAGCCGGTAAGGCCAGGGAAAAACTGGATAAAATGTCCCAAAGCCTCGGAGAAAAGATCGACCGGGAAAACGACCTCCTGAAGGGAGCACTTGACTATCTGACTAGAAAGAAAAAGGCATGACCTTTTCTTTGGGTGTATCTCTGAAAACTCACCGTCTGCGGTGTGGTGGTTCCTCCGCTCTCCTTATTACAACAACAATAATAACTTTTGCATTGTCAACAACGATGGCAATCCCAACAACAACAATGCTAACAACTCGGGTGGAGTTCGCGCCGGATTCTGAATTGCATAGGTCAAATGGAGTAGGCAGCAGCTGAAAGACGACCTTTTCGGAAGGAGAGATACTTCCCGTTGCGTATGCGACGAAACTGCCCCCTGATACCCCTGCACGGACGCTGCTTGCATGGTGGGAAACGGGTGCTTTTCCCATTTCATGTGTCGGGGTTATGTAGTTACCTTTAGGCACCAAGGCCCCAAATACTATACGGAGGGCGAATAAATTATGACCAGTGAAGAGCGCCGGGAGGCGCGTTATCAACGCCGCCAGGCAAAACGGGCGGCGAATAGGCAGAAACGATGTGATGGGCTCGGCCCGGTGGAGGAAATATTTTCCTACCGGGATATGTTCAAGTACGGCAAGAAATGCTGCAATGGTGTGCGCTGGAAACAGTCTGTACAAAACTACGAAATGCATCTGTTTTCGGGTACCGCAAAGCGGCGCAGGCTGGTGTTGGAGCAAAAATGGAAACCTATGAAATGTTCCCATTTTATCCTGCGGGAAAGGGGCAAGATCCGGCCCATAGATGCGCCTCATGTCACAGACAGGCAGGTGCATAAGACCCTGTGCAATAATGTGTTGGTTCCTCTTTACAGCCCCAGCATGATATATCACAATGGGGCCAGCCAAAAAGGTAAGGGTCTGCATTGGCATTTTGAAGAGCTCAAAGAACAGCTGCGCTGGCACTATCGCCATTATGGCAGGCAGGGTGGGGTGTTGCTTATGGATCTAAAGCGTTTTTTCCCCAGCGCTCCCCATAAGACCATTTATCAGCGGCACCAGAAGCTGATACCCAGCCCGCATTTAAGATGGCTTGCGGATACCATTATCCAGCATTCCCCCTGCCCCACGCCGGGCCGGGGCATGCCTCTGGGTGTGGAACCCAGTCAGCAGGAAATGGTGGCGCTTCCCAGTAAAGTGGATAACTGGCTCAAGTGCCAGATGCGCATGAAGATCGCCGACCATTACATGGACGACTATGTCCTGGTTCACCCGGATATAGAATGGCTGAAGAAGCTGGCACATGAGATGGTGCGTCGGTTTGCGGCCATTGGAATTCCTGTAAATCAGCGCAAGTGTCAAATAGTCCCATTGACAAAGCCTTTCAAATTCTGCAAGGCTACATTTAGGCTGCAGGAAACGGGGAAAGTCATAGTCAACGGCTGCCGGGACGGTATGAAGCGGGCGCGGCGTAAATTGAAGTATTTCAGACGTGAAGTAGATGCCGGCAGGCGGGCCATTGAAGAGGTAAAACAATACATGACCTGCCAACTGGGCTACTACAAGAAGTATAACGACCATGGGCGGGTGCTGCGGCTCTCGCGGCTTTGCTACGCCCTGTTCGGAGATATTATGGGAGGTAAACCGTGTATAAAATTACCAAAGACGGGGCCTGCCTCGGCTTGACCGAGCGCCCTACCTATATCCGCAAGGCATCCAATGGATGCCTTGTTTTATGCCCGGAATCCGAAGCCACTGGCATCGTATGGGAGGGGACTCCCCTCCACCTGCTGGGCCGGGATGAGCTGGAGGACACCGAAACCGTCATGCTGGAGGAAGTAGACAGCGGCCCGGCGGTGTATATCACTGCGGAAGCTCTCTCTGACATTGACGCTATGAACGTCGAGCATGAGTACAGGCTGACCCTGGTGAGTTTGGGGTTGACCTCTACGGATGAAAATAAATAAGAGGGGAGGTGAAACAGGATGCTGTATAGGACTTTGAAGCGCATGATCGAGCGCGGCCAGATCACCGGCATGGAAAGTAAGCTGGATGTGTTCTATGCCTCTGACAAGCTGACCCAGGCGCAATATCTGGAACTCTCTGCCATGCTGGGCAAGCAGATAGGAGATGAACAGGCATGATGTATAAACGGTACATCACGCGCCGCCGGGCCCGATTCCAGTGTATCTTCGAGGGCAGAGTAAATCTGCCCTGGGGAACAGCAGTGGAAAACAGGGATGGCTTTCTTTATCAGGGCGGCAAGCTGCTGTGCGCAGCCAGCTCCCAAAACGCAAAAGAATTCTTCGTGCAGGACGATGACGGACAGGGTGAAACGCGGGGGCGGCTGGTAACGGCGATCCTTGCCCGTCTCGGCCCCCAGAAAGCCCACCAGCGGGCCTCAAGCGCAAGCTGGGAGAAGATATGGGCTGACCGCAAGTGCAGGCCGTACAGGCGCACAGAGGACGAAGATTACTGGATTTGGAACGAGAACTTCTACAACGCGCCCATCGGGGACCTGCGGCACATCGCAGACCTGGTGGGCGCGAAAATTTAACAAAAGCCAAGGCCGGGGTGCGGTTGCGCTCCGGCTTCAATATTACAAGGCGGTGAACTCAAATGACACTTCAAAACCTTTTGGCCGGGGGCGCGATAGTGGCACTTCTGTCCATTGTCCAGATTTCCCCTCTAAAGATCAACCCCTGGTCTCCTCTGATCCGCCTGGTCAAGCGGCTCTTGAGGCGGCTCTTGAGCCACTTGGGACGGGCCACAAATGGTGACGTGCTGGCAAAGCTGGACGAACTCAGCAAGGCCCAGGAGGAAATGCAGAAGAAACTGAATGAGCTGGAGGCCCGGTTGAACGAACACATTAGGACGGACGATAACCGGGAAGCGGACGCTCACCGAACAAGGATACTGCGATTCAACAATGAATTGTTAAGGGGCATTCCGCACACAAAGGAAATGTTCATCCAGGTGCTGGCAGAGATAGATGCCTATGAGGATTACTGCGATGCACACGAGGACTATTCAAACAACCGTGCTGTACTGGCCATAGCCAATATCCGGGAGAACTATCTGGAACGGCTCAGGGAACGTGATTTCCTGCAGGACGGTAAAGGGAGGGATGATCATGCAGATTAAAGGTGTAGATATTTCCTATGCCAACGGTGATGTCGACTTCGGTGCACTCAAGGCGGCGGGCGTAGAGTTTGTCATCATCCGCTGCGGGTACGGCAGTGACTACGCCCATCAGGATGATGAGCGCTTCGCCGAGAACGTTGCAAAAGCTGAAGCGGCAGGGATGCCCTGGGGCACTTATCTGTACTCCTATGCAAGCAATGAAACCATGGCCCGAAGTGAAGCCCAGCACGCCCTGCGCCTGCTGGCAGGCCGTAAACCCGTGTACGGCGTCTGGTACGATGTGGAGGAATCTCACCAGCTGGACTGCGACCTGCCCGCCATTTGCGCAGCCTTCTGCTCTACCTTGGAGGAAGCCGGATGTTATGTGGGCATCTACTCAGCTCTGAGCTGGTGGAACGGTAAACTCGATGATGCCCGCCTTGACCGCTATGACAAATGGGTCGCGCAGTGGGCTGGGCGGTGTGAATATGAAAAGCCCTATGGCATCTGGCAGTACAGCGAGAGGGTATATATCGGAGGAAAGGTGTTTGACGGTGACTGGGCCTATAAGGACTATCCTGCGCTGACGGGCGGCGGGGCTGTGGCAAAGCCCACTAGCACAAAGAGCCGGGTGCTGGAAACCCAAACGAATAAAATCACTAACCCATTTGGTAACGGCCACAGCGGCGTAGATCTCGGCTGGCAGACCACCCAGACCGACGGCATACTGGCCCACTCTGCTGGGCAAGTGGTTTTCTGTCAGACGGGCCAGCAGAACAATAAAGGCAGTTCCGGCAACGCCAGCTATGGCAACTGCGTGAAGATCCTGCACGACAACGGCTACTATACCCTGTACGCCCATTTGAGCGAGGTGAATGTAGCCTACGGCCAGCACGTGGACAAGGGCCAGCAGATCGGCAAGATGGGGGACACCGGCAACAGCTACGGGAACCATCTGCACTTCGAAGTCCGCAACCATCAAAACACTTGCATAGACCCGGCCCCGTACATTGCGGCAGACTTGCCGGGGCTCATGACAGAAAAGGAGGAAGAGGATATGGATCCCAAAAAATTCAAGGAGCTTTGGAACGAAATGCGCAAAGAGTGGCGCGATAACGACGCCAGCGAGTACAGCAAGGAGGCGCGCCAGTGGGCAGTAGACAACGGGCTTATACAGGGCGGCACTACCGGGGAGTTCAACGGAATGTGGGAGGATCTCATGACCCGCGAACAGTTTGTGACTGTACTGTATCGGTTCGCCCAGCTCATGGGCAAGGCATGAAGCAGGATTTTTCCAAGCGCCTGATCTCTGACATCCGCGCCCTGCTGTGGGCCGTCACGATCGGCGGCCTGCTGCTGGCCGGGTACTGCATCCATAAGGGCTACACGGGCAGCCTGCCGTGGCTATCGGCTATGGTGGGCTTGCCCTGGAGTGCCCATGGGGTAGTGTGCAGCTTCTACCTTAATATGGCCAAGTCTGACCATAAGGAGGGCGGGATCACCTTTGAAAGCGCCAAGGCTGCTAATTTTGAGACTGGGAGCGAGAATAGCCCGATAATTTAAGGAGGAATATGTATGATTGAATTTTTGACAACTCTTTTGCAGACCGTTCTGGTAGCCGCCGTGCCGGTGTGTGCGGCGTACCTGGTAAAGGGCCTGAACGCGCTGGTGGGCTTCCTGGGCCAGAAGTCGGAGAGCGACATGGCTCGGAAATACCTGAACGCT
>CAMWRX010000032.1 GCA_947176765.1 uncultured bacterium | reverse complement strand
CCTGGGCATTCCTGCTGAAAATGGTGTTCACCGCCCTCACCCTGGGGGCGGGCTTCCGGGGCGGGGAGATCGTGCCGACCTTGTTTATCGGCTCCACCTTTGGCTGCGTCGTGGGGCCGCTGCTGGGGCTGGATCCGGCGTTCGGGGCGGCCATCTCTATGATCGCCCTGTTCTGCGGGGTGGTGAACTGCCCCTTGGCCTCCATCTTCCTGGCCATCGAGCTGTTCGGCGGGGACGGGTTGCTGTTCTTCGCCCTGGCCTGTTCGCTGAGCTTCCTGCTCAGCGGGAACTACTCGCTGTACTCCAGCCAAAATATCGTCTATTCCAAGCTGGAGGCCCGGCTGAATGAACAAAATACACATTGATGAAAAAGGCCCTGTCCGTTTGGACAGGGCCCGTTCTTTTGAGCTTTTCCGGTGTTAGCGTCTAAAAGTTTCTTTTTCCGCTTCATTTTTTCTTTACAAAGAAAAAATGAAGGCCCTTAACGCTGATACTCAAACTCCAAATTGTACAGGCACACTACGTCCCCGTCCTGCACACCCAGATCCTCCAGCTGCTGGTACACCCCCGCGTCCCGGAGCCGCCGCTCGAACCAGTTGCGGCTCTCGTAGTCGGAAAAGTTGACGTTGGCCATAAGCTGGCGCAGCCAAGGCCCGTCCACCAGCCAGGTGCCGTCCTCGTCCCGCTGGATGTCCAGTGCCTCCGACGTGTCCACCTCAGGGGGCCGCTCCACATAGGTGGGCTCGTACACGATGACCGGCGGCAGGGTGGACAGCTCCGCCGCCGCGGCGTACATCAGCTCTTTTGTGCCCTGGTGTGTGGCGGCGGACAGCTCGAACAGGGGGCAGCCTTTGGCTTCCACATGGGCCCGGAGCTTTTGCAGCAGCTCGGGATCCTCCATAATGTCCACCTTGTTGGCCGCCACCAGCATCCGCCGGGAGGCCAGCTCGGGGGACCAGCGCTGGAGCTCCTCGCAGATGGCGTCAAAATCCTCCACCGGGTCGCGCCCCTCGGAGCCGGACACGTCCACCACATGGATCAGCAATCGGCAGCGATCCACATGGCGCAGAAAGTCGTGGCCCAGGCCCGCGCCGTCGGCGGCGCCCTCAATGATGCCGGGGATGTCCGCCAGCACGAAGGACTGCCCCTCGTCCACCGGCACCACGCCCAGGTTGGGGGAGAGGGTGGTGAAGTGGTAGTTGGCGATCTTGGGCTGCGCCCTTGTCACCACGCTGAGCAGGGTGGATTTACCCACATTGGGGAAGCCCACCAGCCCCACGTCGGCCAGCAGCTTCAGCTCCAGCAGGACCTCCCGGTACTGTCCGGGCAGGCCCGCCTTGGCGAACCGGGGCACCTGCCGGGTGGGGGTGGCGAAGTGCTGGTTGCCCCAGCCGCCGTTGCCGCCCCGGGCCAGCACGAAGTCCTCCTCGGTGGACATATCGCAGATGATCTCGCGGGTTTCCAGATCACGCACCACCGTGCCCTTGGGGACGCGGATCACCAAATCGTTCCCGTCCTTGCCGGAGCAGCGCTTGCCCTGGCCGTCCTTGCCGTTTTCGGCGGTGTATTTGCGTTTGTAGCGAAAATCCATCAGCGTGGACATATGGGGGTCGACCCGCAGGATGATGTCGCCGCCGCGCCCGCCGTCGCCGCCGTCGGGGCCGCCGGCGGCCACGTACTTCTCCCGGTGGAAGGCCACCGCGCCGCCGCCGCCAGTGCCCGCCCGGACGGTAATGCGGGCGGTGTCGATGAATTGATTGGCCATAAAACACCTCTTTCGTCTGCGTAAAAACATATCCCGAACAGCACGCTGTCCGGGATATGTCATGCGGTCTTACTGCGCGATTTCAACAATAGAAACCTGCTTGCGGTCCTTGCCCAGGCGCTCGAACTTCACCTTGCCGTCCTTGAGGGCGAACAGGGTGTCGTCGCTGCCCTTGCCCACGTTGACGCCGGGGTGGATGTGGGTGCCGCGCTGGCGCACCAGGATGTTGCCCGCCAGCACGAACTGGCCGTCGGCGCGCTTCACGCCCAGGCGCTTGGCCTGGGAGTCACGGCCGTTCTTGGTGGAGCCGCCGCCCTTTTTATGGGCGAAGAACTGGATGTTAATCTTCAGCATAGTCGTTTCCGTCCTTTCTGTTAAAGGTTAAGGGATCTTAGTCCTCATCGTCGTCATCCAAAAGGACGACGAGATTTTCAGGGTAATCCTCCGCCATGGCCTGGAGGTAGACCAGCAGCCCGGTCATGACCGTTTGGCACAGGTCGTCGCTGGGGTCATTCAAGGCGGCGGGGAGCTTGAGGGAGATGCGGGCGTCCTTCTCCTTGACCTTCACCTGGGCGCCAAGGGCCATCACCTCATTGATGGTGCACTCGGTGAGCCCAACGGCGGCGGAGATGGCGGCGCAGACGATGTCTGACCCCTCCTCGGCGTACCCGCTGTGGCCCTCCACCACGAAGCCGTCCAGGCGGCTTTTCGCGCTGTGGAAGGTAATCTTCGTCATCGCCGGACCCCTCAGGCGTTGACCTTGGTGATCTCCACCTTGGTGTAGGGCTGACGATGGCCCTGACGGCGGCGGTAGTTCTTCTTGGGCTTGTACTTGAACACCAGCACCTTCTTGCCCTTGCCGTTCTTCACCACGTTGGCGGTGACGGAGGCACCGTCCACGGTGGGGGCGCCGAACTTGGCGTTGTCGCCGTCCAGGACGGCCAGAACCTTGTCGAAGGTGACGGACTCGCCGGCTTCCACATTCAGCTTCTCGATGTAGAGGGTGTCGCCCTCGGCCACCTTGTACTGCTTGCCGCCGGTCTCAATGATTGCGTGCATAGCTGCACCTGCCTTTCCTTTATTACGGGCTCGCTGTCGGGGGCGGGGACTCATCCCTCTTTTCTGCGGAACACACCACACCCATTCAAAGCGGCTTTAGTAGTATATCAGCCTGTTTTGGAAAAGTCAAGGGTTTTCAGCCTGTTTTCCCGGAGAAATGATGGATCCGGTAATACTCCAGGCTGTGGAATCTGCGGGCCAGCTCCGCCTGCTCCTCGGTGGGGTTCAGCGTCAGCTCCCCGTCCGCGGTGAGGTACGAGCCATAGCGGTGAACCATGGGCAGCTCCTGCCGAATCGGCTCCACCGCCTGCATATAGGCGTCCCCCTCCCAGCCAAGCTGTTCGAACAGCTCATTCATCAGGAAGCAGGGGGAGATGTCCGGCCCCTGGCCCACCATATCGTGGCCGATGACCTCCTTGGCCGCGTCGTTGGCCCAGATAAGGTAGCGGGTGGACCAATAATTGTAGAAGCTGTCCACCGACATACGGGACAGGTCGATGCCCAGCGAATTGTACACGCTGTTGCTGTTGCCCAGCCAGGGTTTGTGGTCGCCGAACACCACCACCACGATGGGCTCGTCCATGGCCCGGAACACGTCCACCATTTGGGACAGATAGTGTTGGGTGCTCATCACCGAGCCAAAATAGTTGGCCAAAATGGTGCGCTCATCCTGGGGCAGGTCGTAGTTGGCCACATAATCGTCCACCTCGCCCCACCAGCACTCGTAGTCGCCGTAGGGCCCGTGGCCCTGGTAGGAGACGGAAAAGGAGAACAGCGGCGCGTCATCCCCCAGCTGCTCCAGAACGGAGCCGGTGAGTTCTGGGAAGAAGGTGTAATCCCAGGCAGTGTCCTCCCCGGACAGCGCGGTGTAGTGGTTCTCCGCAAAGCGGTACTGGTCAAAGCCCAGGTAGGAGTTGATGTTCACCCGGTTGTAGAACCAGTTGTTGCTGGGGTGGTCGCCGGAGGTCTGGTAGCCCTGGCTTTTCAGATACCACACATAGGACGAGGTGTTCGCGCGGTAATTGATGTCGCTGGGGGCCATGCCGGTGAGGAAGGCCCGCTCGGTGTCCACAGTGCCCCCGGCAAAGATGTTGGTCAGCAGGTTCCCGGTATAGCTCTCCGCCTCCAGGGCGTGGTAGACGGCATACACATCCTGTTGGAATTCGATGTCCTCATACACGGAGAAATCGGCAAAAGCCTCCAGCATGACGCCCACGATGTTGACCTTCTTGTCCTCCGGGATGTCGGCGTCCTGGTATTCAGCCAGCAGGGCGGCGGCCTCCCGCTCCGAGTAGCCCTCCGGCGGGGTGGGCATGGCGGTCTTGATGCTGTGGAGGAAGGGATACATCAGACCTCTGGAGATATACTGCTGGGTGGCGGACCACGGGTTGATGTGATCCGTGTTGGCGTTTTTGTTATAGGTATTGTCGCTGCCGTACACCGGGATCAGGGCGAGGGAACCCGCCAGCGCCGCGGCCGCGATTCCGCCCCGGACGGGGAGGCGCGGCCTGCCCCGAACCAGCAGGAACAGCGCCACCCCAGCCACAAGGACGGGCAGCAGGGCCATCGTCAGCTTGCGATCCAGGAAGAGGTGGTATTTTCCCGCCATCTTCCCCGCCTCCCCCAGAATGAGCAGGTCGGAGGCCAGGACGGGGTCGTCCCGGAACATCAGCTTGTAGTAGTTGCCCAGGGACAGCCCCAGCACGGGCAGGGCGGTCATCAGGTAGGCCAGCCAGGCCCGGCCCGTGGCGGCGTACAGCAGCGCTATCAACAGCAGCGGGGGCAGCAGGTTGAGGGCCACCAGCGCCGGGTGGCGCAGGTAGTCCATAAACATCACCCGGGCGCTAGCGTTTCCGGTGGCCAGCAGCAGGGAGGCCAGTCCCAGCACCACCGCCGCCCCGGCGGTGAGCAGGGCGTTCCACAGCCAGAATACCACCCTCTGCCGGGAGGTAAGCGTTTCTTCCGGCCGGGTCTGGAATAGAAAATATGAAAAAAAGCGTTTCATTTGCGGCCTCCAATCATGAACAGCCTGAGATTGCCCGCATAAAACGGGGAAAGGCTTCTATTCGATCAGCATAGTATATCATAAGTGCCCCCGGAATGCACCGGGGGCACTTAATTTTTTTACAAATTTTTAATACGCCAACTTTTCGTCCAGCCAAGCTTTCAGGCCGCTGATGGGCACGCGCACCTGCTCCATGGTGTCCCGATCCCGGATGGTGACGGCGTGGTCAGCGGGGGTCTTGTCGTCGCCCACGGTGGCGAAGTCCACGGTGACGCAGTAGGGGGTGCCGATCTCGTCCTGGCGGCGGTAGCGCTTGCCGATGGAACCGGCGTCGTCATAGTCCACCATGAAGTACTTGGACAGCTCGCCCTGAATTTCCTTGGCCTTGTCACCCAGCTTCTTGCTGAGGGGCAGCACCGCGCACTTGAAGGGAGCCAGGGCGGGGTGCAGGTGGAGCACGGTGCGCACGTCGTTCTTCTCGGCGTCCACCACTTCCTCGTCGTAGGCGTTGCACAGGAAAGCCAGCAGCATCCGCTCCACGCCCAGGGAGGGCTCGATGACGTAGGGGATATAGTGCTCGTTCTTCTCCTGATCGAAGTAGGTCAGGTCCTTGCCGGAGGTGGTCTGGTGGGCGTTCAGGTCGAAATTGGTGCGGCTGGCCACACCCCACAGCTCGCCCCAGTCGGTGAAGGGGAAGGCGAACTCGAAGTCGGTGGTGGCGTTGGAGTAGTGGGACAGCTCCTCGGGGTCGTGATCCCGCAGGCGCAGGTTCTCCTCCTGGATGCCCAGATCCAGCAGCCACTGGTGGCAGAAGTTTTTCCAGTAGGCAAACCACTCCAGCTCGGTGCCGGGCTGGCAGAAGAACTCCAGCTCCATCTGCTCAAACTCCCGGGTGCGGAAGATGAAGTTGCCCGGGGTGATCTCGTTGCGGAAGCTCTTGCCGATCTGGCAGATGCCGAAGGGCAGCTTGCGCCGGGTGGAGCGCTGGACGTTGACGAAGTTGGTAAAAATGCCCTGGGCGGTCTCGGGGCGCAGGTACACAGTGTTCTTGGCGTCCTCGGTGACCCCCTGGAAGGTCTTGAACATCAGGTTGAACTGGCGGATGTCGGTCCAGTTGAACTTGCCGCAGGTGGGGCATGCGATCTGGTGCTCATCCACGAAGGCCTTCATCTCGGCCTGGCTCATGGCGTCCACGCTGTGGCCAAGCTCGAAGTGATTTTCCTGGCACCAGTCCTCGATGACCTTGTCGGCGCGGAAGCGCTCGTGGCACTCCTTGCAGTCCATCAGCGGGTCGGAGAAGCCGCCCACGTGGCCGGAGGCCACCCACACCTGGGGGTTCATCAGGATGGCGGCGTCCAGCCCCACGTTGTAGGGGTTCTCCTGGACGAACTTCTTCCACCAGGCTTTCTTCACGTTGTTCTTCAGCTCCACACCCAGGGGGCCGTAGTCCCAGGTGTTGGCCAAGCCGCCGTAGATCTCGGACCCGGCGAAGATGAAGCCCCGGCCCTTGCACAGGGCCACGATTTTTTCCATGGATTTTTCACTGTTTTTCATGATGATAAGCGCTCCTTTATATAATTGGATGGGTTCATACGAGATAGGTTTTCACGATGGGGACGCGGTGCAGCACCTCCCAGGTGAGCCAGCCCGCCGCCAGCAGCAGCAGGCACACGAAGGGGATGGACAGCAGGCAGGGGGAGGCCCCGGCGCTGATGCCCAGCCGGAGGAACAGCCGCTGGAACAGGACGTGTACCAGGTAGATGCAGAACGCCGCCTGGGCCAGCCGTCCTGTGACCTTTACCACGGGGACGGGCCACTCCTTCCGGGTGATAACCAGCCCGAACAGCCCCAGGGCGGTGAGCATGGGCCCGGGGGTCATCCCCTCCAGGGGGATCGTGTTCAGCGTGCCGCCGCGCAGGGAGAGGACGGCGCAGCCGCCGGCGGTGATCGCCAGTCCCGCCAGGAGGGCCAGCGCGTACCAGCGGCGCCGGATGGAGCCGCCATACTGCCGCAGGTAGTGCCCCAGCAGGGCGTAGCCGATGCAGGAGTATGTCTGGCCCATTTTATACCGCAGCCCCAGCGGCTCCACCAGGGTAAAGGGCCAGAAGCTGGCCAGCATAGGGATCAGGATGCCCGTCACCATCCACAGCCCCAGCAGATACTCCAGCTCCCGCCGGGAGGCGGCGCGCACAAATACCCGCGCCACGGGGAGGAAAGCGTACACCAGGATCAGCATATGGAGGAAATAGAAGTGGAATTCATGCTGGAGCAGGATGGTGCGCTTCGCCGCGTCCCACAGCCCCGCCATGGTGAAGCCGTCGTCCACCAGCGCCACCAGGCGGTAGAGGAAGGCCCAGGCGAACATGGCGCACAGGATGCGGGGCATATTGTGGGTGAAAATCCGCCGGGGCGTGATGTCCCGGCACAGCATCAGCGCCCCGCTGCACATAAAGAACAGCGGCACGGCGGGCCGGACGGGGGCGCCCCACAGCAGGGCGCTCCACCAGTCGAAGGTTCCCGGCGTCTGGGTCAGGCCGCCGGCGGCGGTGTGGATGACCAGTACGAATACAATGGCTATGGACCGTATCACATCCAATCCCGGGTCCCTGTTTTTCTCTTCCATAGCATTCCCTCCCTGCAATGAAAAAACGCCCCGAGCCGGTTTGGCTCAGGGCGAACAAAGCTGTCCGCGGTTCCACCTGAATTCGGGCCTTTGCCCGCACTCTTGCCCGGTAACGGCGGGGGCCGCCGGGCCATTTCCTGCCCGGGCTCGGGAGCGCCTTCCCGCCGCGCCTTCGGGGGACTTGCACCGTCCGTCCCCTCTCTGAATCCCCGGCCGCGGGGTACTGTTCTCCCTCATTGCTTGTTGACACACTTTATCACCTTTTCCCCATTGTGTCAAGGTGCGGGGCGGCGAAAAAGTGTCCGGGTTTTAAACTTTTTTCATTTCCTTTTCGCGCGAAGTGTGTTATAATAATCTGAATCATTATGCAGGAGGGGAGCGCCATGCAAAACCGCGTCACCGTGACCGTAGGTGGATTGAAATATACGCTGCTGTGTGCGGAGGATGAGAACTATGTCCACCGGGTGGCGGCCTATGTCAACGACAAGCTGAGGGAAACCGGCAAAGCCGGCGGCGTGTCCCAGATGGACTGCGCCATTCTCACCGCCATCAACATTGCCGACGACCGCTTCAAGGAGCAGGAGGCGTCGGAAAACCTGCGCCGCCAGATCAAGGATCTGCTGGAGGAGAACTCCAAGCTGAAGCTGGAGCTGAGCGAGTCGAAGCGGGAGATTTTTAAGCTGCAACAAAAACGCTAACTTCCAGAGAAACGAGAGAGAACCTATGGAGATACTATCCCCCGCCGGCAGCCCGGAGGCGCTGCGTGCGGCGGTATGCGCCGGGGCGGACGCGGTCTACCTCGGCTTCGGACAATTCAACGCCCGCCGGGGCGCCCGCAATTTCACCCGGGACGAGTTCGCCTCGGCGGTATCCTACTGCCACCTGCGGGGGGTGAAGGTGTACCTCACCTTAAATACCCTGGCCTCTGACCGGGAGATGGCAGACGCGGTGGACTGCGCCGTCCAGGCGTCCCAGCTGGGGGCGGACGCGGTGCTGGTGCAGGATATGGGCTTGGTGCGGGCCCTGCGCCAGTGCGCCCCCGACCTGCCCCTCCATGCCTCCACCCAGATGACCCTCCATAACCTGGACGGGGTGAAGCAGGCCGCAGACCTGGGCATCACCCGGGCGGTGCTGGCCCGGGAGCTGTCCCGCCGGGACATCGCCTACATCTGCGAGCGCTCCCCCATCGAGATTGAGGTGTTCGTCCACGGCGCGCTGTGTATGTGCTATTCCGGCCAGTGCTTCATGTCCTCCGTCATCGGGGGGCGCAGCGGCAACCGGGGTATGTGCGCCCAGCCCTGCCGCCTGCCCTACGGCTGGGGGGACGAGCTGATTTCCAACCATCCGCTGTCCTTGAAGGATATGTCGCTGGCCGGCCATTTGCAGGAGCTGCGGGATATGGGCGTGGCCAGCGCCAAGATTGAGGGCCGGATGAAGCGGCCCGAGTATGTCTATATCGTCACCAAGGTGTACGCCGACGCTCTCCGGGAGGGACGGGAGCCCACGGCTGAGGAGCTGTCCCGGCTGGAGCAGGCCTTCTCCCGGCAGGGCTTCACCGACGGCTATTTTATGGAGCAAAAGGGCCCCGATATGTTCGGCGTCCGGGAGGAGGCCAAAAACCCCCGGGAGCTGTTCGCCCAGGCCAAGGCCGCCTATGAGAAGGGGGAGGGCCCCGGCGTTCCGGTGAAATTCTACGCCCTGGTCCGTCCAGGAGAACCCATTCAGGTGGGTGTGGAGGACGACCAGGGCCGCGTGGCCACCGCCGCGGGGCAAATCCCCGAGGCGGCCCGCCGCAGGGTCACCACCCGGGCGGAGGTGGAGGGCCAGCTCACCAAGACGGGGGGCACCCCCTACCGGGTCATCGACGTGCGCTCGTTGGTGCAGGACGGGCTGGCGGTGCCCCTGTCCGCCCTCAACGGCCTGCGCCGCCAGGTGCTGGACGACCTGTCCCGCCAGCGCACCGCCCTGCCCCAGCGCCGCCACGGCGCGTACAAGCTGGGGGCGCGGTACGAAAACTACCGGGAAGAGCCGGACATCATCGTCTCCCTGCGGAAAGCGGGTCAACTGACCTTCGAGTTGACAAAGGCCCGCCCCGCTATGATTACCCTCCCGGCGGAGGAGATTGCCGCCCACCCGGACGACGTGAAAACCGCCATCGGCCGGGGCGTCCCGGTGGCGGCGGTGCTGCCCCGGATCTGCTTTGACCGGGAGCTGGACGGACTCCGGCGCGAGCTGGAGGCCTGCAAGGAGGCGGGGGTGGCCGACGCCTATGTGGGCAATCTGGGCCTGATCCCGCTGTGCAAGGAGCTGGGCTTCAACCTGCGGGGCGACTTTGGTCTCCAGGTGTTCAACAGCCAGGGGGTAAAGGAGTACAAACGGCTGGGCTTCCAGTCGCTGACCGCCTCCTTTGAGCTGAAGCTGGCCCAGATCCGGGATATCTCCAAGGCGGTGGACGTGGAGATGATTGCCTATGGCCGTCTGCCGCTGATGATTACGGAGAACTGCGCCATCAAGAACCAGTCGGGCAAGTGCGTGTGCTCCAACGTGAACCTGCTCACCGACCGCAAGGGGGTGCGCTTCCCGGTGGAGCGGGCCTACGGCTGCCGCAACGAGATTTTGAACGCCAACAAAGTGTTTCTGGCGGACAAGGCAGCCGACTGGAAAAAAGCGGGCCTGCGGAGCATCCGCCTGCTGTTCACCACGGAGAACGGGGTGGAGTGCGTCCAGGTGCTGGAGGCATACCGGGGCCGCGGCAATTACATTCCCAATAACTATACGCGCGGCCTGTATTACCGGGATGTGGAGTAGCTCCCCGTGCCCTTCTATGGAGGCCGTCCCTTCACAGGGGAAAATTCATTTGGAGGCAGACAATGAATATCGTTTTAGCGTCAAACTCCCCCCGGCGGAAGGAGCTGCTGGGGCGCATCGGCATTGAGGAGTTTGAGATCATCTCCCCCAACGTGGATGAATCGGTGGAGGACAACCTGTCCCCCGCCGAAATCGTGGAGCAGCTCTCCCTGCGCAAGGCGCAGGCGGCGGCGAAAAAGGCGGGGCCGGACGGCCTCATCATCGCCGCCGACACGGTGGTGGCCCTGGACGGGTCGGTGCTGGGCAAGCCCCATGACGAGGCGGACGCCTTCGCCATGCTGTCCGCCCTGTCGGGCCGGGAGCACCATGTGTACACCGGCGTGACGGTTCTCCGGGGGGAGGAAGCGGTCACCCAGCACGAGGAGACCGCCGTCACCTTCCGGGACATTGCGCCAGAGGAGATTTGGGGCTACATCGCCACCGGGGAACCCATGGACAAGGCCGGGGCCTACGGCATCCAGGAGCGGGGTGCCTTGCTGGTGTCCGGCATCCACGGGGATTATTTCAATGTGATGGGCCTGCCGGTGTTTCGGCTGGGCCGCATCCTGTCCGGCTTTGGCGTAGATTTATTATTAGGAGATCATCCATGAAGCAATTTTTCCGAAACAACGGCGGGCTGCTGCTGGTGGCGGCGGTGCTGCTGGCGGCGGTGTTGGCCTTGGGGGCGCAGATCCTGGGCTTCAACCCCCTCACCAACGTGCTGGAGGTGCTGGCCACCCCCTTCCGGGCGGCGTCCAGCGCGGTGACCAACTGGACCCAGGCCCAATATGACAAGGCGTTCCGCTATGAGGAGCTGGCAGCGGAGAACGAGGCTCTGCGCCAGCGGGTGGCGGAGCTGGAGCGGGACGCCATCGCCGGGCAGGACGCGATGCGGGAAAACGAGCGCATGAAGGATCTGCTGGGCCTTCATGAGGCCCGCCCCGAGCTGCAGTACCGGGACGCAGCGGTGGTGCGGCGCCGCTCCTCCAACTGGGAGTCCAACCTGACCATCGACCGGGGAACTCTAGGGGGCGTAGAGGTCAACGACTGCGTCATCGACCAGTACGGCCACCTTGTCGGCGTGGTCACCGAGGCGAATCCCAACTCCTCCGTGGTCACCACCATCCTGGATCCCACCCTGGAGCTGGGGGGGCGGGTGGCCCGCACCGATGAGGACGCCATTCTGGAGGGGGACTTCGCCCTCATGCTGGACGGGCTGCTCCGGCTGTCCTTCCTGCCCGAGGAGGCCAAGCTGGTCACCGGCGACCAAATTACTACTTCCGGCCTGGGTGGAATCTATCCCTCCGGGCTGGTGGTGGGCTCCGTGCGCACCCTGAACGTGGAGGAGGACGGCGTCAGCCGTTATGCTCAGGTGCAGCCCGCGGCGGACATCGCCAACGTGCAGAATGTTTATGTGATTGTGGATTACGGAGAGTAAAAACGCGCGGCGGGGATACCCCCGCCGCGTTTCCTAGAGAAAGAGAGCGTGTAAAGCTATGGCGGAACTGACCCCCATGATGAAGCAATACTGGAAGGTGAAGGAGGAGCACCCGGACTGCCTGCTGTTCTTCCGGCTGGGCGATTTTTATGAGATGTTCCACGACGACGCCAAGCTGGGCGCGGAGGAGCTGGGCCTCACCCTGACCACCCGGGACCGGGGCAAGCCGGAGGAGGAACGCACCCCCATGTGCGGCGTGCCCTACCACTCCGCCCAGAACTACATCGCCCGGCTCATCAAGCGGGGATATAAGGTGGCCATCTGCGAGCAGATGGAGGACCCGGCGCTGGCCAAGGGCCTGGTGGACCGGGACGTGATCCGCATTGTCACCCCCGGCACCGCCATGGACGACGTGATGCTGGACGAGAGCCGGAACAACTTCATCTGCGCCATCTATCTGGACAGCACCGGGGCGGGGCTGGCCCAGTGCGATTTGTCCACCGGGCAGTTCACCGCCGCCCCCTTCCAGGGGGAGGGCTGGCTGTCCCATCTGCTCAACCGCCTGTCCGCCGAGCCCCCCAGCGAGGCCATCCTGTCCGACGGGGCCTTTGCCGAACGGGAACTGACGGACTTTCTGCAAAATCGCCTGGGCTGCCTGTGTGAGAACGGTGGGGAGGCCCGCTTCCGCCCCGCCCAGGCCAAAGCGGCCCTGACGGCCTGCGGGGTTTGGCCGGAGGGGGAGGAGCTGCCCGAAGGCCCCGACGACGGCCTGCTGCTGGGCTTCCAGGCGGCGGGGGCGCTGGCGTCCTACCTGAAAGAGACGCAAAAAACCGACCTGGGCCATCTCAGCCGCCTGGAGGTGGACGGGGCCAAGCGCCAGCGGTACTTGGAGCTGGACCTCACCGCCCGGCGCACCCTGGAGCTGACCGAGACCATCCGGGGCAAGGAGAAAAAGGGCTCGCTGCTGTGGGTGCTGGACAAGACGAAAACGCCCATGGGCCACCGGCTCATCCGCGCCTGGATCGAGCAGCCCCTGTGCAATCCCGCCGCCATCGCCGTCCGGCAGGACCAGGTGGCGGCGCTGACGGCGGACGCGGTGGTGCGGGAGGAGCTGTCCCGCACCCTGCGGCAGGTGCCCGATCTGGAGCGCATCATCGGCAAGGTGGTGTACGGCAGCGCCAACGCCCGGGATATGCTGACGCTGGCCGACGGGCTGGCGGTGCTGCCCGTGCTGGCGGAGCAGTCGGCGGGCCTGGTGAAAGCGGCCCCCCGCCGCTTTGAGTTTTTGAACCAGTTCACCGGCCTGGGGGATTTACAGGCCCTGCTGAAGCAGGCCATCCGGGATGACGAGGACGACAACCGCCTGCCCTTCACCATCCGGGAGGGGGGCTTCATCCGCAAGGGCCATAACGAGGAGGTAGACCATCTCCGGGATGTGATCGACCACGGCGCGGACATGGTGGCCGCGCTGGAGGGCCGGGAGAAGGAGCGCACCGGCATCAAGAGCTTAAAGGTGCGCTACAACAAGGTGTTCGGCTATTACATCGAGGTGTCCAAGAGCTACTACAGCCTGGTGCCGGAGGACTACATCCGCAAGCAGACCCTGGTGAACTGTGAGCGGTTCATCACCCAGGAGCTGAAAGATCTGGAGCACGAGATTTTGTCCGCCCAGAGCCGGGTGACCGCCCTGGAGTACCAGCTGTTCTGCCAGCTGCGGGACACCGCTTCCCAGCGGGTGCGTCAGGTGCAGGACGTGGCGGGGGGCGTGGGCTACCTGGACGTGCTGTGCTCCTTCGCCGCCGCCGCGGTACAGAACGGCTATTGCCGCCCAGAGGTGGACGACAGCGGCGTCATCCACATCAAGGAGGGCCGCCACCCGGTGGTAGAGCGGATGCTGAAGGACTCCCTGTTCGTCCCAAACGACGCCCACATGGACGGCGGCGACAACCGTCTTTCCATCATCACCGGCCCCAACATGGCGGGCAAGTCCACCTATATGCGGCAAGTCGCCCTCATCGTGCTTATGGCCCAGATGGGCAGCTTTGTCCCCGCCCGCTCCGCCCGGATCGGAGTGGTGGACCGGGTGTTCACCCGCATCGGGGCCTCCGACGACCTGTCGGCGGGACAGTCCACCTTCATGGTGGAGATGACCGAGGTGGCGAATATGCTGAAAAACGCCACCTCCCGCTCTCTGCTCATCCTGGACGAGATCGGCCGGGGCACCTCCACTTACGACGGTATGTCCATCGCCCGGGCGGTGCTGGAGTACTGCGCGGACAAAAAGCGGCTGGGGGCTAAGACCCTGTTCGCCACCCACTACCACGAGCTCACCGAGGTGGAGCACACCATTGAAGGGGTGAAAAACTTCCACATCGCCGCCAAAAAGCGGGGGGACGGCATCGTATTCCTGCGCAAGATCGTCCCCGGCGGGGCAGATCAGAGCTACGGCGTTGAGGTAGCCAAGCTGGCGGGCGTTCCCAACAAGGTGGTGGACCGGGCCCGGGAGATCTTGGGCGAGCTGGAGGAACAGGGCTGGGCGCCCGCCCGGCCCCAGGGGCCCCGGGAGGAGTCCGGCCAGGTATCCCTGGGGGACATGGCCGGGGCTGCGGTGCTGGAGCAGCTGCGGAATACCTCCGTGGAGACCCTCACCCCCATTGAGGCCATGAACCTCCTGTACAAACTGAAAAGCCAGCTATAATGCGCGGAACATAAAAAAGGGTCGTCCCGGATTTCCGGGACGGCCCTTTTACCGTCTCTTGCTTCGGATCAAAACGCCAGCACCCGAACCATCAGTGTCACCAGCACACCCACCACTCCCACAATGGAGGCTAGCTCGGGATCAATATAAACTCTGCGGCGGCGGCTGCGCGCCCGGCAGGCGGGAGTCGGCCGCTCCGCTTCCTCCAGGGCGTACTCCGGCTCAAGCTCCGACTGCTCCTCCCAGAGCTCCTGGTTGGCGGCCCTCCAGGCGGTCAGGTCGATCACATTGTCCTCGACGGGGCGGCCCTGCCGCCCCAATTGACGCACCATAACGGCCTGACGGCCGCTGCCCAGAGCGCCGTCAAACCCGGCCGCCCGCTGGCCGCCATCCCACGTGGTAAAAGTATAGGTAACGCTTCTCATGGTTCAAACCCTCCTCTTATCGGATGAACCCAGCATATCACTCTTATCGTCCCATAAACCGGGCCTTTTTGCGTCCGGCCGGCGGTTTCCTGCTCGTCCCTTTGTTTTATTTGTCGCTATATTAATATATTCGTTCGATTTTGTCAAGAGCCTTTTGAGGGATTTGTTCGATTTTTGCGCAAAAAACCGCCCCCGGCAGATACCGGGGGCGGCAAAGGGCTGATTGGGTTACCGCAAATAGTTCCTGGGGTTGACGCTGGTGCCGTTGATGCGCACCTCGAAGTGGCAGTGGGGGCCGCTGGCGTTGCCGGTCATGCCCACCCGGGCGATGACCTGGCCCTGGTATACCTTATCGCCCACGCTCACCAACAGGGAGGAATTGTGGGCATAGTAGGTGATATAGCCGTTGTCATGCCGGATGGCCACCAGTTTTCCGTAGCTGCCGCTCCAACCGGACTTGATGACGGTGCCTCCGTCGGCGGCTTTGACGCTGGTGCCGGTGGGGCAGGCAATGTCCAGGCCCAGGTGGAAGTCATAGCGCCCCCACAGACTGCGCCCGCCGAAGTTGGAGGTAATGGTGCCCCGCACCGGCCAGATGAAGTAGCCATTGGAGGCGGTGACGGGCCGGGGGGTGGTGCCGGTATAGGTGTAGGTGGTGGTAGGCTCCTCCAGCGTGGTGGACTGAAGGATCTCCCGCTCCACCTCCACGCCGTTGACGTAGGTGACGCGGGCGTTGACCCGGGCCAAGCCGTCCTCGCCCTGCTCCTTCACCTTGGTGTCGCCCACATAGAGGTCGGCGGTCTCGATATATTCCACCGGGCTGGGGATAGCCTCCTCATAGGTCTCATCGGTGAAATTCTGCACCGACAGATAGGGCACGGCCTCCTGAATGACCAGTTCCTGATCCACCCACAGCTTATCCACGATGACGTCCGGGTTGAGGACGGACAGCTCGTAGGGCCACATATCCAGGGAGTAGGCGATGGCATTGAAGGTGTCGCCCTTCTTCACCACATAGGTGGACTGCTCCACCCGCATCTGGGCCAGGGTCTCCCGGATCGGCTCCACGTCAAACTTGGTGTTGGAGGGCATCTCGATGGGATAGACCTCCACATTCTCCACAAACTCGTAGCTGACGGTGTCGGCGGTGAGGTAGGGCTGTGCCGCCGCGTCCAGCATCCGATACAGCTCCTCCTGGGTGGCAGCGTACCCCAGCTCCTGGCCGTCCACCCGCAGGCCGTAAGCGGTCATCCAGGCGCCCACGTCTTCGAACAGCGCATCCTCCACCTGGGCGGTGTCGCTCAGCTCATCAGGGGTGACATACACCGGGGTCATGGAGATTTCGGCATCGTAATCGTACTGCTCGCCCAGGATGTCGGAGGCCCGGGACTCGATGTTGCTGACGATGGCGTCCTTCTCGTCGGGGCTGGACACCACGGCCACCGGCTCGCCGTTCACCTCCATGGCGTAGGCCCTGATATAGGTGCTCTTGAACGCCACCACACCAACACCCACCGCCAGTATGGTGGCATACAGCAGCGGGGACACGGGGTGGCGGGCCACCACGCCCCGAACCTTGGCCGTAGCGCGGCCCGCCTTGTCCCATCCCTCGGCGGTGACGGCGCAGGTCTTTTCCCAGCACATCTCGGCGGCTTCGACCAAGTTTTTCCCGGCCCGGGCGGCTTTCTCCTTCAGCTGCCCCTGTCCGGCTCCGCCCTTTTTGGCGGCACTGAACGCGGCCTTCGCCTTGTCCGCCAGCGCCTTGGGCTGGAAGCGTTTTTTCGAAGCCTTTATCTGGGCGGCGCGGGCTTTCGCGGCCTCCTGCTCCGCCTTTTTCTCGGCGGCCTCGGCCTGCTCGATATAGTCCCTCCAGCCGCCGGTTGGCCTGGTGCTGTTCTGGCCGGCGGTTTCGATTTCTTCTTTTTTATTCTCCTGCGTTTTGTGATCTCTCTCGGTCTGCTTCACGAAAAGTCCCTCCTGTAAGCGTTGGTTCTCGATCAAACAAAACCGTAACAAACTCAAGTAAAAGGGTTACAAAATGGTTACAGACACATCGTACACCTTTTTTCTCCATCCGTCAACCCCTGAATTTCCAGCGCTTCCAGGGGCCGCCGGGCTCATGGAGGCACATCTTGTTGCTCCGTGGCGGAATTTGGGCGGGCGCGGCACATTTTGTTGGGGCCCCGGCAAAGTCCACAAAAATCCGCCCTTTTTTTCGTCCTTTTGCCCAGCCTCTTGACATCGCCGCCCCGTTCGTCTAAAATAGGCTCAACCGCAAGTGAATGGAATATCACAGGGGCGCTGGAAGCATTTCCGGCTGTGATGTGGAGGATTAAGCCCTCCCGGTCCCTCGTACCTGATCCGGGTAATGCCGGCGTAGGAAGTGTATTCGACAGGTGGGTGCAAGCCCACCGGGCCTTGTCGTTTCTCTCGCTTACCGCATTGCACCGTTTGCATTGCGGTATACTTATTTGTAGGAGGAAACGACAATGAACAAGCAACACAATATGATCCGCGCCCTGTCTGAAGGGGCCATCATGATCGCCGCCGCCGAAGTGCTGGGCGCGCTGAAATTCGGCCACCTGCCCAACGGCGGTTCCGTCTCCCTGATGATGCTGCCCATCATCGTCTACGCCCTGCGCTGGGGCGTGGCAGACGGCCTGCTGGCTGGACTGGTGATGGGTGTCCTGGACTTTGCCCTCTCCGGCGAGGTGGTGGCTTGGCAGTCCATTCTGGGCGACTATGTGCTGGCCATTACCCTGATCGGCCTGGCCGGCGTGGGCCACAAAAAGGGTCTGCCCGGCGTGGTCGTCGGCTCTATCCTGGGCTGCCTGGGGCGGTTTGCCTGCGTCCTCGTCACCGGCGCCACCATCTGGGGCGAGTGGATGCCCGAGACCTTCCTGGGCCTGACCATGACCAACGAGTGGTTCTATTCCTTCCTTTATAACGGCATCACCGTCGGCGTGTCCGGCATCCTGACGGTCATTATCTGTATTGCGCTTTACAACCTGGATTCCACGCGGAAATACATTCTGGGCGAGGACATCGCCTGACAAAGAACGGAGGGCCTCCCTGTGGGCAAATTTGACGGCGTGCTGTTATACAGCGACTACGACGATACCTTATATAATAGCGCGCACACCGTCTCCCCCGAGAACCACGCCGCCATCCGCTATTTTCAGGAGAACGGCGGGCGGTTTTCCGTGGCCACCGGCCGGGCCCACCGCACCTTCACCCCCCAGATCGCCCTGGAGAGCCTGTCCCTCAACGCCCCGGTGGTGCTGTCCAACGGCGCGGCCCTTTACGACTATGTCGAAGACCGCTACCTGATGCGCACTTTCCTGGACGAGGCCGCCCCCGCCCGGTTTGTGGAGCTGTTCCAGGACTTCCCCGACCTGGCCCTGGAGGCGTACCACGACGACAGCATCTACGTCTACAACCCCAACCTGGTGACCACGGAGCATCTGAAACGGGTGGGCGGGCGGCAGACCCCCTGCGCCATCCCGGATATGCCCACCCCCTGGACGAAAGTGATCCTGGAGCAGGACGAACCCTATCTGAAGGAGGTACAGGCCCACCTGCTTCAGCGCTGGGGGGACTGCTGCGAGGCCATTTTTTCCAACCCCTATCTGCTGGAGATCACCGCTAAGGGCAGCCACAAGGGGACGGCGGTGGTAAAGGCGGCGGAGCTGCTGGGTGTTTCCCGGGAAAACCTCTACTGCATCGGGGACAACCAGAACGACATCCTCATGCTGGCGCTGAGCGCCATCCCCTTCGCCCCGTCCAACTGCTCCCAGCCCGTGAAGGACTGGGGGGCGCGGCTCCTGGGAAGCTGCGACGACCACGCCGTGGCCCAGGCCATTGAGATTCTGGACTCCATTTATTGAACAAAGCCCCCGCCGCGTATCTGCGGCGGGGGCTTTCATTTCTCCTTGTTTGACGCGGTCAGTTAAAGCTTCCGTCCCAGACCGGCAGGCCCGTGAGGTACGCTTCCTCCACGGCGGGGACATAGTAGGCCCCATAGGTGTTCAGGCCGTTCTCCTGCGCCTCTTCCGGCAGCTCCACTAAAAAGCGGTAGTAGGGCATGAAATATTCTTCCCGCCCCCCGGTCAGGTAGAGCAGCTCCACCTTTTTGACGTACTGCTTCCCAGGCAGCTCCTGGGGCACGTTGGTGATATACCGCCCCTCCAGCAGCAGCTTTTGCGCCGTCTTCGGCGTGATAATGGGATAATCCCCTATCTTTTCGGACAGGTCTGTGCTGTAAAGGCGGATCCCGAACAACTTGCCCTCGTCATTGCCGTAAAAGGCCGCCCGACGGAAATTGTAGTTGAGCAGAGAATCCACCGGGCCGTCCCCCGCGTCAAAAAATTCCAGGGAGTACATCTGATCCCCGTAGAAGGTGTAGTCGCCGCCGGAGATGTTGACCTGGGGATCGTCCATGGCGATCAAATCCTTATACTGGGCCTTGAGATATTCCGCCGCGGCGGCAAGCTCTTCGTATGCGGCGTGGTGGCCAAATTCATATCCCTCCGGCAGGGAAATAGCCGGGTCAAAAGAAATTGCCACCGTCCGGTTCTCCCAGGCCCTGATTTCAGCCCCCTCTGCCCGGGCGGTAAAGCCCAGGCCCAGCTCCGGGTTCTCGTCGATCTCCAGGCTGTCCGGGTTCAGGCCCAGCAGGGCGGCGGTTTCCAGCAGGGTCTCCCGCGTCCTGACCGGGTCTGGGGTAACCTTCGGCACGCCGGCCCCATCCAGCGGCACCAGATTGCGGTAGACCGGGAGCGCGGACAGCTTCGCGTCCGACCTCCAGGGGTTGGCGTTGACCAGCTCCGAACTGTCAAAGGCCAGATAGCCCTCAAAACCCATGCCATTGGGCTCCGTGACCTCCGTGCTGAGGGGGAGCCGGGGCAGTTGGGCCGTGTCGGGGCGCGGGCCGCTTTGGCCTCCGTGCAGGTATACGCCCGCGCACACCGCCAGGGCGAGGCAGGCCGCCGCGATGACCGCGCCGCGCAAAACCCCGGCGTGTTTCCTCATGGGTATGTCTCCCTTCCCCTGTCCGTCCAGGCACCGGCGGGCCAGCGACCCGCGCAGCGCGTCCACCTTGTCCTGCCCTGGCCCAAGCTGCTTCACCGCCTGGTCAAACATTCCGCGATATCGATCCATGGTCTGATCCCTCCAATTGTTTTTTCAACTGTTTCTTGGCCCGGTACAGCCGGGCGGAGATGACCGACGCCGGGACGCGGTACTGCCCCGCCAGCTCGGCCACGGTGAACCCCTCGTAGTACCGCAGATGGATCAGCGCCCGCTGATCCGGGGGCAGCGACCCCAGCGCCGTCCACAACGCCCCCTCCGACCGCTGCTCAAAGCTGAGGTTTTCCAGCGCCCCCTCCTCCAGCTCCACCCGGCGCTTCCGCCAGGGGGCGCGCAGCAGGCTGCGGCACTCGTTCACCGTCACCTGGGCCAGCCAGGCTTTCTCTTTCCCCTGCGCCGGGGGCCGCTCCAGCAGGCGCAGGAACGCCGTCTGGCACACGTCCTCCGCGTCCTGGGGCGAGCGGGTGTAGCTCAGCGCCAGAGCGTACACCATGGGGCGGTACTGGTCAAAAATTGTCAGGAACTCCTCCTGTGTCATGGGGTTCACCTCTCTTGCGTCATGGTTTGAAGCTTCATGGATAAGACGCGGCAGTCCCCCGAATCTGACGGGCGGGGCCAAATTTTGATGGAAAAAGCCCCCTCCCCCGCGCTGCGGGGAAGGGGGCTTGCCTCACGCCTTTTCCAAAAAGTAGGACGCCTCCATGTCCGCCGTGGCCAGGGCGAAGGCCAGCGGGTACTGCTGGAGGGCTTGGCCCACCATCCGGCTGTCCTCGGTGCCGGAAAAGCCCATGTGCCAGCGGATAGCCATGGCCTCCTCCCGGGTGAGCCGCATGAACCCGGAGACGATGTACACGCTCTTTTCCCCGTGGCCGTAGGGCAGCTTGTCCTCATAGTAGAAGGTGGGCACCTTCTCCCATTTGCCGGTGGCATCGTCCTTCACGTTGCGGGTGCCCGCCTTGTAGCAGCCGATCTTGCACAAATCGTGGAGCAGGGCGGCGATGGCCACCGACTCCATGGGGTACTCCACCCCGTAGACCTCTTTCACCCGATCCCGGGCCAGATACGCCTCCAGGCAGCGGAACACGTTGACGCTGTGGTCGCACAGCCCCCCGGCGTAGGAGCCGTGGTACCGGGCGGAGGCGGGGGCGGAGAAAAAGTCGCTCTTATTTTCCAGGTAGTCCAGCAGCTCCTCGCTGCCCTCCCGGTGGATATGCTCCTGATAAATCTCGATGAATTCCTCTTTTCCTGGCATTGGCACGGCCTCCTAAATCTATTTTCCCCATTATAGCAAAAAAGCAGTCCCCCTGCAAATCTTTTGCGGGGGGACTGCCTGATAAATTTTACGCGAAAAGTCCGTCTAACGTCCCTCAGTCCGTCCAGCCCTGGAACGCTTCCCTCAGCTCCTGATCGTCACGGGTCAGATCCAAGTCCGCCCCCAGCCGCTCCAGCTCCGCCAGGGTGCTGGCCGCCCCCTCGTCCAGGGCGATCTCTATCCGCTGGAAGATGTTCCCCTTGGCCGGGTCGGTCACGCAGAAGACCAGGGTGTCCTTATTTTCGTAGTTAAGGATCGTCTCATCGGTGATGGTGCGCACGCCGATGCGTCCGGCCTGGAAGTCCTCCTCCACCGCGTCCAGCAGGGCCCGGGCGTCGTTTCCGTAGCCCACCACGGTGGTGAGCTGTCCCTTTTCCTCGTCATAGTGCCAGAACTCCGCCCGATCCAGCCGTTTCCCCTCGGCGATGGCCTCCTCCAGCCGGTCGAACTCATACACCCGCCAATAGAAATCGGTGTTGTGATACAGCCGCTCCATGGCCCAGGCAGCCGTGCCCTCCTGCTGTACCTCGCCGGGGTAGAGGGTCACCCAGTATTCCCGGGTCAGGGTGGCTCCGCTGTTCAGGGTATAGGTCAGCTCCAAGCGCATACTGCGGCCGCTCCCGCTGACGGCGTGATGATCCCGCTGGGCCACCGCCGCCCGGTGGAGATCCACCAGCTGCCCGATCTGCGCCGGATCGGTCACCTTCAGCCAGATGCTGTCGCCGGTGTCGTTGAGGCGGATGCCGTTACTGGCGTCCACCTGCACCGACTTCACACTGGCGGGGTCGGGTATGCGGGTCTCGTACCCGGTGAGGTCGAAGCCCACCACCAGGAACAGCGCGATGAACACCCCGGCCACCGCCAACCCGCCCTTCCATTTTTTGAATACCCGGAAGGATTTGTCCAGCAGCATCTGGGCGGCGAAGTAGCCGATCACGCCCCAGACCAGGATGGCGGCCATCAGGGTGAACTCGCCGCGGCCCAGTATGAAAGCGGTACCCACACCGAATACCATGCCCGCGCAGAAGGCTACGCCGTACTTAAACACCGGCTTCATGGGGCGCACGGACACCACGTCCCCGGCGCTCTCCATCCGCCGGGCCCGGTAGAGGAGGAAAGCGCACCCCGTCAGCACCGCCGCCGCCAGGGCGTAGATGCCCACCGTGCCCAGGCCATGGGTGGACAGCACCCGCTCCACAGTGGTCACCACATCCCCGTTTTCCAAAGTCTCCGTGGTGCGCTGGTAGGAGTTCCCCACGTTCAGCGACAGGCAGCTGGTCGGGGTGAGCCACCTCACCACCCGGCTCACTCCGCCGCCGAACCCGGAGAAGCCGTAGTAAAAGCTCTGGAACACCGTATAGACCAGCGCTGTCACCCCGTAGGCCAGGCAGTTGACAATGGCGTAAAAGGCGGGCAGGGCCAGGATGTGCCCGGTGAACATGGCGCAGAACACCGCCAGGGAGTAGAAGAAGAAGCACTCCCCGCAGCTCACCCCCAGCCAGAACAACAGCCCCTGCACGCTCACACAGCCCCCCGCCAGCTCCACCAAGAGGGTGAGCAGGAAGATGACCGCATTGGGCACAATAAAGAAGGCCAGCCCCGCCAGGTAATGGGTGAGGAACAGCCCCTCCCGCCGGATGGGCAGGGAGCCGAACAGGTTGGCCGAGCGGGCGTTATAGAGGTGGCTGAACACCGCCATGGCCGCCAGCACCCCGAAGATCACCGCCAGCGGCAGGCAGGCGTCCCCCGCCGCTCCGGGCACCTGGCTAAAGGCGAAGTTTTTCATATACCCACCGGTGACGCCCGGGTAGGCGTTGGCCTCCATGCGCAGCATCGTCAGCCCGCTGAGGGGCAGCATCAACAGCCAGATGACGAAGTACGCCGCCCACAGCGGCCAGAAGCGGCAGACCGTTTTCTTGAAAACCGTCCCATCAAAGTACGATGTCCCGGACCGCATAGTCCTCACCTCCCATTTCATAGATAAAGATCTCCTCCAGGGTCAGGGGGAGCGCGTCGGCGAACAGGGGGTTCAGCGGTTTGAATTTCTCGATGACCTCTTCCGCCGTCCCCCGGACGATGTAGGTGTACACCCGGCCCACATTGCTGGTGTGGATGATGTGCAGATCCTCCGGCAGCTCGGGGGGCTTCTCCGTCTCAAAGGCAATCTGCACCTTAACGGTGCCGCCCTGCAGCTCGGTGAGGGAACGCTCCAGCGCCACCTTGCCGTGGCTCAGGATGCCCACGTGGTCGCACACGTCCTCCAGCTCCCGCAGGTTGTGGGAGGACACCAGCACCGTGGTGCCCCGCTCGGCCACGTCCCCCATGAGCAGCGACCACACCTGCCGCCGCATCACCGGGTCCAGCCCGTCCACCGGCTCGTCGAGCAGCAGGTAGTCGGGCTTGCAGCTCAGGGCCAGCCAGAACGCGGACTGCTTCTGCATCCCCTTGGACAGGCGGCGGATGGCCCGCTTCTCGTCCACCTCGGGGAAAGCCTCACGCAAGCGCTGGTAGCGCTCCACGTCAAAGCTGGGGTAGATCCCCTGATAAAACTTCATCATGTCCCGGGTGGAGGCGGAGCCAAAGTAATACAGCTCGTCGGGGATGACCGCCATCCGGCTTTTCAGGCTGGGGTTCTCATAGATGGGCGCGCCCTCCAGCAAAATCTCGCCGCTGTCCTGGCGGTAGGCCCCGCACAGGTGGCGCAGGATGGTGGACTTGCCCGCCCCGTTGGGCCCCACCAGCCCGTAGATAGCGCCGCGGGGCACCGTCATGGTCAGCCCGTCCAGGGCGTGGAAGCCGTCAAAGCTCTTGACCACGTTTTTCACTTCGATCATTTTGTTTCCTCCTTCCAGGCCGCGCACCGCGCGCCGATGTCCGCTGGGGTCATCCCCAGGTACACCAGCTCCTGGACGATGGCGTCCAGCTTGGCCAGCAGCTCCTCCCGGCGCTTGTCGGTGACGTCCTGGGGCAAAGCGGCGAAGCTTCCCTTCCCCGGCACCGAATAGGCGTAGCCCTCCTGCTCCAGCGACTCATAGGCCCGCTGGATGGTGTTGGGGTTGATGGCGAGCTGCCCCGCCATGGCCCGGACAGAGGGCAGCTTATCTCCCGGCGGGATGGCCCCCGTGATGATGAGCCGGCGCAGCCCGTCCCGCACCTGCTCGTAGATGGGGCGGCTGTCCCGGTAATTCAGGCTGAGCATGGCCCCGCCTCCTTTCAACAATTGTATTAATTGTACTATCTGTGTTAGTACGGTTATCTTAACACGGCTGCTGTCGCCTGTCAAGCCCGCAAAAAGCGCCAAAACTTCCTTTTTATTTTTTCAAAAAGGCGGCTGACAAAAGGTCTCGGCCCTGCTATAATGTCCTCGTAACGTAACCCGCCGGACGGGCACACCCCCATCCCCGGCCAGCCGTTCCCCTCGAAAGGAGCAATCATTCATGTCCAAGCATGATTTAAATACCGCCGCCTTTCTTCAGTGCGTCGGCCCCCTGCTGGAGAGTACAGAGGTCAACTCCATGAAACAGTGGCGGCATCATTTCTCCATCACCTGTTATCAGCACTCCCTGTTCGTATCCTACATGGCCTTCCGGCTGGCCCGGTACTTTGGCTGGGACTACCGGGCCGCCGCCCGGGCGGGGCTGCTCCACGACCTGTACTTATACGATCCGTGGGACGCCTCCGCCCATCCGGGCAACCAGTGCCTGGATCACCCGGAGTTCGCCCTGCGCAACGCCACGGCCCTGTGCCCAGACCTGAGCGACAAGGAGAAAAACGCCATCGTGTCCCATATGTTCCCTCTGGCCATCCATCTGCCCCGGTGCCGGGAGGCGCTGGTGGTCAACATGGCGGACAAGATCTGCGCCACCATCGAGGTGGTCCATCTCTACCAGACCCAACCCATTCAGCGCTGGCTGCCCTCCGCCGCCTGAGGGGTATTCTCGACATTTTCACCGCTTTTTCCCGTTTTTCTCCCCTGTCTTTCGTCACAATGTTATAATTTTTCAGAACTGAGAAAAATCCCTTCAAAAACGCCTGGTTTCTGTTATAATATTTGGTGTGCCCTTTACCGTTATCATTTATTTGTGAGCAAATATTGATGTACATATGATGAAAGAGAGGAAGAGAGGAAGTATGATCTCACACGGCAAGGATTTGAAGATCTTCTCCGGCAGCTCCAGCAAGGCCCTGGCCAACGACATTTGTAAGGAACTGAGTATCCCCCTGGGCAACGCCGAGACCGGCGCGTTTTCCGACGGCGAGAATTTCGTCTCTATCTATGAGACCGTCCGCGGTTCCGACGTATTCGTCGTCCAGTCCACCTGCTCCCCGGTGAACGACAACCTGATGGAGTTGCTCATCATGATCGACGCGCTGAAGCGGGCCTCCGCCGGCCGCATCACCGCCGTCATCCCCTACTTTGGCTACGCCCGCCAGGACCGCAAGACCAAGCCCCGCGACCCCATCTCCGCCAAACTGGTGGCCAACCTGATCGCCCGTGCCGGCGCCGACCGGGTGCTG
Organism: uncultured bacterium; assembly: GCA_947176765.1. Classification (GTDB taxonomy): domain Bacteria; phylum Bacillota; class Clostridia; order Oscillospirales; family Oscillospiraceae; genus Enterenecus. Next base: position 3,546 of record CAMWRX010000032.1, on the reverse strand, counting down.
ACTATGGATCTCCACGCCAACCAGATCCAGGGCTTCTTTGACATCCCGGTGGACAATCTGCTGGGCTCTCCCGTGTTCGTAGAGCATTTCTTCCGCCGCTTCGCCCCCGTGCATGAGGAGACCATGGTGGTCTCCCCCGACGTGGGCAGCGTGGCCCGGGCCCGGGCCTTTGCCCAGAAGCTGGAGATGCCCATGGCCATCGTGGATAAGCGCCGCCAGAAGGCCAACTCCTCCGAGGTCATGAACATCATCGGCGACGTCACCGGCAAGAACGTCATCCTGCTGGACGACATGGTGGACACCGGCGGCTCCCTGTGCCACGCGGCCCAGGCCCTGGTGGAGATCGGCCACGCCAAGTCGGTCACCGCCTGCGCCAGCCACGGCGTGCTGTCCGGCCCCGCCATCCAGCGCATCAACGACTCCGCGCTGGACGAGGTGGTGTTCCTGGACACCATCCAGCCCAAGGAGAACATCGCCGAGATTTGCCCCAAGATCAAGTATCTGTCCGTGGCCCATCTGTTCGCCGAGGCCATCGAGCGCATCTATCAGGAGATTTCCGTGTCCAAGCTGTGGCAGTAAGCGGCTGCGGAGCTTTCCCTTCCCGCGCTGTCCTAATAAAGAAACCCTCCGCCCCGGGGCAAGGCTCCGGGGCGGTTGTTCCCTGTCCGGAGGTATTCTATGTTTTTCTCCAAAAAACTCCCTGTCTCCTGGCTCGTGGTGGGCCTGGGCAACCCCGGCGACAAATACGAAAACACCCGCCACAACGTGGGCTTCCTGGTGGCGGACGAGCTGGGCGAGCGGGGCCGCTTCCCCATCCAGCGGCTGAAGTTCAAGGCGCTGACCAACACCGCCGTCATCGGCGGGCAGGGCGTGCTGGTGATGAAGCCCACCACCTATATGAACCTGTCCGGCGAAGCGGTGGGCGAGGCGGCCCGGTTTTACAAAATCGCGCCCGACCACGTCCTGGTCATCTCCGACGACGTGGACCTGCCCCTGGGCAAGCTGCGCCTGCGCACCTCCGGCTCCGCCGGGGGGCACAACGGGCTGAAGAGCATCATCCAGCACCTGGGCTCCGACCAGTTCCCCCGGCTGAAGGTGGGCGTGGGCTCCAAGCCCCACCCGGACTACGACATGGCGGACTGGGTGCTGGGCAAGCTCCAGGGCGAGGACAAAAAGGTGATGGACGAGGCGGTGAAGCGTGCCGCCGACGCGGTGGAGTGCTTCCTGCGGGACGGCCCGCAAAAGGCCATGAACCGCTTCAATTGAGCACCCGCCGGATGAACACGACCCCAACCGCGCAGTTCGGAAATAGCAGACAGGGAAGGGCCAGCCGGGGGTCGAACGGAGGACCAGTCTCCAGCGCCCCGTAGCCTAGACTGGTCCGTAGAGAGCACCCCCGGTTGGCCCTTCCTGCCGTCCGGCGCCCTGCCCAGGGTCGACCCTCGACTGGTCCTTCCATGCCGTACGACGCTTTGCCCCTTCATCTTCCAAATTTTTCAAGCTTGAGGTCATCCCATGAAACTGCTGCTGAATATTTTAAATGAGGTGCCGGAGTACCAGCCGTTGGAAGCCGCCCTGGAGGCGGGCCGTTCGCCGGTGGAGGTGGCGGGGCTGTCCCCCGTCCACCGGGCGCACTTTGCCGCGGGTCTGCTGGCCCGTCTGGACGTGCCGGTGGTGCTGGTGTGCGCGGACGAATCGGAATGCACCCGTCTGGCCGCCGACGTGACGGCGCTGACCGGCGTCCCCGCCACCGTGATCGCGGCCCGGGAGTTCCTGTTCCACGAGGGGGCGGTAGCCTCCAAGCAGTGGGAGCATAGGCGCCTCGCCGCCTTCCACGCCATGGCCGAGGGCAAGGCGAAGCTCATCGCCGCCACGGTGGAGGGCCTCTTGCAGCGCACCCTCCCCCCCGAGGAGCTGGCCGCCCACGTGGTCACCGTAGAGGTCAGCGGCAGCTATGACCTGGACGAGCTGGCCGACCGTTTAGCCGCCCTGGGCTACACCCGCTGTCAGCAGGTAGAGGGCGTGGGGCAGTTCGCCCTGCGGGGCGGCATTCTGGACGTGTTCTCCCCGGGGGCGGACGACCCCGTCCGCATCGAGTTCTGGGATCGGGACGTGGACTCCATGGGCCTGTTCGACGTGTCCTCCCAGCGGCGGATCGGACACTTGGACAAGGCGGTGTTCCTGCCGGTCAGTGAACTGCTTCCCGTCCGGGACGAAAACGGCCAGTGGGAGCGCCTGGGGGACTGCCAGCTCCCCGCTCGATACGCCAAATTGGCCACCGCCGCCCACCATCTGCCCCCGGACGCCATCGTGTGCCTCAGTGAGTCCAGCCGGGTGGCGGAGCGGGGCAAAAACTGGCAGTGGCAGTTGAACGAGGACATTAAAACCCTGCTGGAGGCCGGCAAGCTGGACGGAAAGCGCGCTCGGTTCGCCGCCACCATGGACGAGCTGATGGAAGTGCTGACCGACCATGCCCTGTGCTTCCTGGACTCCTTCACCACCTCCGCCGCCCCCCTGCCGCCCAAGGTGATCCTCACCGCCCAGGGCCGGCAGCTCTCCTCCTTCGGGGCCAGCCTGGACGCGGCGGCGACGGACCTCACCCAGCTCCAGACCTCCAACGTGGGCACGGTGGTGCTGGTGGGCAGCGAGCAGCGGGCGCTGAACCTGCAATCCATGCTTCGGGAGCGCAAGGTGCGCTCGGCGGTGGACTTCCAGCTCCACGACTTGCCCCAACCTGGGGGCATCACCATCGCGGTGGGCGGGCTGTCCGCCGGGTTTGACTACATTGGCTGTCCCTACGCCGTGCTGACGGAGGGCGGGAACGAACCACGCCGGAAGGGCAAGCGGCTGAAGCACGCCGCCGACCGCCGCAAGGTAGACTCCTTCACCGACCTGTCCCCCGGAGATTTGGTCGTCCACGAGCACCACGGCATCGGCCGGTTTGTGGGCATGGTGAAGATGACGGTGGACGGGGTGGAAAAGGACTACGTCAAGTTGGCCTACGCCGGGACGGACACTCTGTATCTCCCCGCCACCCAGCTGGACGCCATCGCCAAGTATATCGGCGGCGGGGAGGATCCGGAGACCAAGAAGCTGTCCAAGCTGGGCGGCGGCGAGTGGGAGCGGGCCAAAGCCCGTACCCGGGCGGCAGTGAAGGATCTGGCCAAGGGGCTGATCCAGCTCTACGCCCAGCGCCAGCGCCAGCCGGGGTACGCTTTTGCCCCCGACTCCCCCTGGCAGAAGGAATTCGAGGAGGACTTCCCCTACGACGAGACGGAGGATCAGCTCCGCTCCATCCGGGAGATCAAAAAGGACATGGAAGCCCCCCGGCCCATGGACCGCCTGCTGTGCGGCGACGTGGGCTACGGCAAGACGGAGGTGGCCCTCCGGGCCATCATGAAGTGCGTGCTGGACGGCAAGCAGGCGGCAATTTTGGTGCCCACCACCGTTCTGGCCCGTCAGCACTACCTCACCGCCCGGAGCCGCTTCGCTAAGTACCCGGTGGAGATCGAGGTGGTCAGCCGCTTCCGCACACCCGCCCAGATG
>CAMWRX010000031.1 GCA_947176765.1 uncultured bacterium | reverse complement strand
GGTAGCCGATGGCGTCCGCGCGGGTAAAGATACCGGCCAGAGGCACGTCCACGTCCTCGATTTCCACCGTGGGGTCGGTCACCGGGGCGGGAGTGGGGGTCGGCTGGTCAGGCGTGAAGCTCCAAGTGCCGACCAGCTCTGCGTTTGTGAGGATGCCCGCTTCATCGATAACGGACTGGCTCATGCTCCAGCCGTCAAAGTGCCAGGTGCCGCCGTTGGCCTTAACATCGCTGTAGGCACTGTCACCGGCGATCAGCCCGTTCAACTGATCCAGGGTCATTTTTTTGCCGCTCTCGTTGGAGGGGGCGGTAATACTCTCGGGCAGATCCTGGCCCTCCGTGCCGCTGACAAAACTGTAGCTTACGTCAAAGGACGGGAACTGCATCAGGTCGGCGTTGAGCATATCGCCCTCGCTGATGACATACGCCACCTGTTTGCCGCCGCTTTCATACCCGGCGATAGAATGATCGTAGTCCCCCTCGCAGAACACATAGTATTTGCCGCCCTCAGGCAGGTTTACCGCGAAGGACTCGTACATATTGGTTTCGCTCTGGGGTTTCAGGGTGAAGTGTTTGACCTCATTGCCCTCGGCGTCCACGATGACGAACTCGACCTCATTCACCTTGTTCAGGCCCTTATCGTTCTCCAGGAACCAGCCGTTCAGGATGGTCTGTTCAACGCCGTCTGTGCCGCTGCGGGTATCAATGGCAAAGTAGCTGTCACCCAGCGCGATCAGGCTGTTGACGCCCTGGATGGCGATGGTGCCGCCATTCCCATTTGTCCCGTTGCCAACGGCAGAAGCCCACTTGCCGGATTGGGCCACGATGTCGCCGCCGGTGATGCTGACCGCGCCGAATGTACCCTGATAGCCCGCGCCGATGGCCGCGGCATACAACCCGCCGTAGGCCTTCACCTCGCCGCCGCTGACCTTGATCTGCGTGGTCGTGCCCTTCCAGCCGGAGCCGATACCGGCGGCATAGTCCCCGGCATTGGCAGTTACCTTACCGCCACTGATCTCAGCCTCTGTGGCGGTGCCTAAATAGCCGGAGCCAATACCGGCGCCCTTTTCGCTGCCGTTGGCCTCCACCTCGCCGCCGCTGATTTTGATCTGCGTGGCTGTGCCATTCCAGCCGGTGCCGATGCCCGCGCTGCTGGCGCCGCCGTTGGCCTCCACCTTGCCGCCGCTGATGTTGACAGAATCGACCTTGGAATTGGAATCAGCTTTGCCAAAGCCTGTACCAGCACCGATACCGGCGCCATACTTTCCGCCGTTAGCGGTCACGTCGCCGCCGGAGATGTTGATGGATCCAACCTGGGAATCATCAAACAACGCAGAGGTTGTGTCATTGAACCACCCGCCGCGTCCGGCGCCGATGCCCGCGGCATACGTCCCGCCGTTAGCAGTAATTTCGCCCCCGGAAATATTGACCTCGTCAACCGACGAAGCATAGGACGCCCCGATGCCGGAGCCATAGTTGCCGCCGGTGGCGGTCACCTTGGTCTCATCGCCGCTGATGGTAATGCTATCCACATGGGATCCCTTGCCGGACCCCGCGCCGATGCCGGCGCCGCTGCCGGACAGGGCCCCAATCCCGGCGGGGCCATAGTTGCCGCCGGTGGCGGTCACCTCGCTGCCGCTGATCGTGATGTCACCGGCCTTGCCGTTGGCACCGGAGCCGATGCCGGCGCCGCTGCCATTATAGCCGGTGCCAGCGCCGCCCATAGCGGTAATCGTGCCGCCGGTGATGGTGATGTCGCCAACGCTGCTGCTGGAAATGACATTGCCATTCGTGCTGTTCACCTTGCTCGCGCCGCTGCCAATGCCGGCGCCACCACCGTTATAACCGTTGTTGGTGCTATCGCCGCCGATAGCGGTCACCGTACCGCCGGTGATGGTGATGTCACCCGCGGCGCTCCCGCCGTTGCCGCCAATACCGGCGCCGCCGCCGGTCTTACCGTCTTTGGTGCCAGCGCCGCCCGTTGCGATCAGGGAACCGTCGCCGTTGTCATCTTTGATGGTAACGGAAGCGCCCTCCGCCACATATAGACCGGCCTTACCGTTGCTGGCGGTGAGCTTGTTATCCCCGTCCAGCTCGATGGTCACATCAGAGCCCTTTTCGATGGCGATCGTGGCTCCAACTCCTCCCATATCGCCGCTCCCAAAGCTTATGCCGCCGGTCAGGCTGACATCTTTCAGCGTGATGTCGGCGCCTTTGACATTTTCACCCACGTGAACGGTGTACATCCAATTGGTCTGCGGGCTTTCCGTAATGGTGATCTGGCTGTCCTCACACGCGGTTTCCCGGCTGTTGTATGTCTCGTGCCACCTCTGCCAACTGATGATGGTGCCATCCTCTCTGGCCTCAATGGACACATTGCCGTCGGCCATGTCATATGTGACCGCGAGCGCGGGCGCCACCATGCTGGCGCACATGGCCAGCGACAGCACAACAGACAGCATTTTGCTAAGTTTTTTCATTGTATTCTTCCTTTCTTTGCAAGTGTCGGATGCAAAGTATCCGGCAGCCGGGCTGCCTTAGATACGGATGAGCCCGTCCCGCAGGGACGGGCTCATGGGGTATACCCCATGAGTAAAAGATACTATATCCTTGCCGATCCTTAGGCCCCATTGCTTTGCGCCCTATGGTTTCCCATAGGTTGCTGAATCGCAACCCGGCGAACATAGCGCGGCGTGCCGCGCTTTAGTCCCGTAGCTTTGCAGTCCCATCGTTTCCAATGGTTTGCCAAAACGCCGTTTTTCTGGCTCCCCGCCGCCATCGGCGCGCTTGGCGGCGGGCTAACTCACGGGGGGCGTATCGTTCATGTGGGCACCTCCTTCCGCTGGCCCCATCAGGTTCAGGGCCGGTGACACCCAGTGTCTCTTCACACCTTAAATTATAGAGTTTTATTTCGCTCCACCCCAATGGAAACTTTACCGTCTTTCCCTGCGTTTTTTGTGCTGTTTGGTGCTTCAGCGACTGATGCGTCAGGCCGTATGATCGGCTCAAGTCCGCGTTGGGGTTAAGATAATCAGCTTTTTGGGCGATTTGCAAAAATGTCCCCATAAAGTTTTGGCTATATTCAACAAGACGGCGTTTTGGGGATATGTAGCGAGAATTATTTCGTGCCGTGTGCCTCGTCCTGACCACGCTTTATGAAATGGAGATTAAAAATGAGGGATGAAGGCAATAAAATGAAGGAAAGGTTAAAAATTTAATGTTCTTTTTTGCGCTTTGACGCCCAGACGGGGCAGGATAAGGCTCCATTTAACCATTTGAGACGAACCATATCACCCAATTTCTTGTGCATATATGACAAATGCAGACGCAAGAAACCAAACACTTTACACAAAAGCATCGGTTTTTTCATGAGAGAGGCCGCCCCAAACCTCCGTTTTGGAGTTCTGGGGCGGCCTTTTTTGAAAAAGAAATAAAAAAGAGGGGTAAGAAGGGGAGTTTCCCCCCTCACAGGTTCCATCCGGTGCCTTGTATAATGGGTTCATCCTGAATCGCAAAACTTTCCGTGAGGTGATGGTATGGGCGCACCAATTTTAAGTATGAAGGGCATCCACAAGCGGTTCTCCAGCACCATTGCGCTGGACGGCGTCGATTTGGACGCTTATCCCGGCGAGATCCGGGGGCTGATCGGTGAAAACGGCTCGGGAAAGTCCACGATTTCTTCCATTGCAGCCGGAATGCAAAAGGCAGACGAGGGGACCATGACCTTCCAGGGCGAGCCCTGGGCCCCGGCCAGCATGATCGACGCCCTGGCCCACGGCGTGGGCATGATCGTCCAGGAGAGCGGAACCATCTCCGGCGTCACGGTGGCGGAAAACATTTTCCTCGCCGAGACCAGCCAGTTCCGCCGCATGGGCCTGATTGATCGGAAGGCCATGAACGCCCAGGCGGACAAAGCCCTCTCCGATATCGGCATCCAGAACGTCCGGGGCGCGACCCCCATGGCGGCGCTGGATTTCCAGACCCGAAAACTGGTGGAAATCGCCAAGGTAGCCATGAAGGAACCCAAGCTGCTGGTGGTGGACGAGACCACCACCGCCCTGTCCCACGACGGGCGCACCATCCTCTATCAATTGATGAAGCGCTACCGGGACGAAGGGCGGGCGGTGCTGTTTATCTCCCACGACCTGGAGGAGATCATGGAGGTGTGCGACACCCTCACCGTCCTGCGGGACGGCAAGCTCATCCGCAGCTTTAAGAAGGAAGAATTTGACGCCGACCAGATCCGCACCAGCATGATCGGCCGGGAACTCCAGGGCGACTACTACCGCAGCGATTTCACTCCCTCGGCGCAAAATGAAGCGGCGCTGGAAGCCAGTGGCCTCTGCCTGGGTGAGGAACTGAAGGACGTCAGCATTACCTTACATAAGGGCGAGATCGTGGGCATCGGCGGGTTGTCTCACTGCGGGATGCACACGCTGGGCAAAGTGCTGTTCGGCGCGGCCAAGCCGGAGCGCGGCTCGGTCACCGTCAACGGCCGGACGATTACCAGCGAGGCCGCCGCGATGGACGAGGGGCTGGGCTATGTGGCAAAGGATCGGGACGTGGAATCCCTGACGCTGTCCGCCAGTATCCAAGACAACATCGCCATTGCCGGGATGGAGCGCTACGCGGTTTCCAAGGGGATCATTCTGGGCAGCCGGGAGCGACGCTATGTGGACAAGGAGATCGACGAGCTGTCCATCAAGTGCTCCGGGCGGGATCAGCAGGTATCCCAGCTCTCCGGCGGCAACAAGCAGAAGGTGGTCTTTGGCAAATGGATCGGACGGGGCAGTGAGATCCTGATTCTGGACTGCCCCACCCGCGGAGTGGACATCGGCGTAAAGCAGGCCATGTACCAGCTGATGATGAAGCTGAAAGGCGAGGGGAAATCCATCCTCATGATCTCCGAAGAGCTGCCCGAGCTGATCGGCATGAGCGACCGGCTTCTGATTATGAAGGATGGCCGTGTGGAAAAAGAATTCCTCCGCAGTGCGGAGCTGACTGATGCCGACGTGATCGGCTACATGATTTAAGGAGGCGAGGGCATGAAAGCAGCGGAAAAATCCTTACAGCAATCCTATCGGCTCCGGCAGCTTTTGATACACCTGATGCCCCTGGCGGCTCTGGCAATACTGCTGGCCGCGCTGTGCTGGGCGGTCACCTCGAAGGGCTACCGCCTGGATATCTACCTCAACATCGTGTTCAATGAGGCAGTGGTGCTGGCGGTGGTGGCCACCGGCGCGGTGTTCATCTACACCCTGGGCTCCTTCGATATCAGCCTGGGCGCGTCCACCCTGTTCAGCGCCACGCTGGGCGTGATGACCTACAACGCCACCCAAAGCCTGCCGCTGATGCTTCTGGTCATCCTGGTGACAGCCATCGGATGCTCTCTGCTGAGCTCGCTGCTGGCCTCGGTGTTCCACATCCCGGTGTTCGTCACCACGGTGGCCATGATGTCGGTGCTCTCCGCTATTGCCGCGCAGATTATCACCAAAAACGGCGGCGCGCTGGGCGGCATCAGCATCCCCAGCGATCTGCTCCGACCCCTGGACACCCCCTGGTTCAAGGTGGTGATCCTGGCGGCGTTCGTAGCCCTGTCCATCTTCATTTTCAGCTTCACCAAGGTGGGCCGGCGTCAGAAGTTTTTGGGCGGCAACCCCGTCTGCGCCCAGCTTACGGGCATCGACCTGAACCGCTACACCATTATCGCCTTTGTGATGGCCGGCCTGGGTGTGGGGCTGGGGGCCTTCCTCACCCTGATCTACACCCCCTCGGTGACCACGGGCACCGCCAGCAGCATCGGAATGAACATCATCGTGGCCATTGTCTTTGGCGGTATGCCCATTTCCGGCGGGCCCAATTCCAAGATCTATTCGGCCCTGGTAGGCGGCTTCTCCTACATTCTGCTGAACAACACCCTGAAAATCCTGATCGACGGCAACACCGGCTACGGCGTCTCCCAGATCGTCAGCGCGATCTTCTTCCTGGCCGTGGTCTATGTGACCAGCATCAACTACCGCACCAAGCTGCTGCCCCGATAAACCGTTATTTAACGCATGGCGTTGAATATAAAAATTAAATTATGGAGGATGACATGATGAAAAAGTCCATGAAGAAACTGTTTGCGCTGCTCCTCGCCTCCGCGCTGATCCTGAGCGTGTTTGCCGGCTGCTCCGGGAAGTCCACCGAAAACAGCGCCGACCCCGCCAATTCCCCTGCCGGCGGCAATGAGGAACAGAGCCAGGCCCCCGCCCCCGCCAACGAGAAACCCATCAAGATCGGCGTGCTGGTGGCCGACGTCAGCGGCGAGGAGGCCCTGGGCTTCCGCAACTACTACGAGAACTACATCGCCAAGAACTACAACGTGGAGCTTCTCTACACCGAGCAGCTCACCGACGCCGCCGGGGAGCGCTCCGCCATCGAGCGCTTTGCCGCCCAGGGCTGCCAGGCGATCATCTCCTTCTCCAGCTCTGACCGCGCCATGCAGGTGGAGACCTGCGCCCAGAATAAGCTGTTCTACGCCGTGGCCTCCGGTATGCTGGATGACGAGCAGTATGAGACCTATAAGACCAACGAGTGGTTTGTGGGCCAGGTGGGCCCCAGCATGGAGACCGAGTTTGAGGCGGGCTACGCCATGGGCAAGTACTTCGCTGACAAGGGTGCCAAGACCATCGCCATGTACGGCGCGTTCATCCCCAATCCCATGCACGTTTACCGCGCCGCCGGCGTGATTGCCGGCATGGGCGCCACCTACGGCGGGGCCTCCGACATGGGCGCCATCGTGGGCCAGATCTTCGGCGACCAGGGCGTTGATCCCAGCAAGGTCTCCGGCGGCAGCGTGGAGCTGGTGTCCTACTTCCAGGGCTACGGCGAGACCACTACCGACGAGCTGAACGCCGCCATCCAGGCCCAGCCCGACGCCTTCCTCAGCGTTGGCATGGCCACCACCTTCTTCACCCAGCAGCTCAACACCGCCGGCATCGAGTTCAGCGACATCGACTCCTTCACCTCCGGCAACCAGGCCGCCATGACCGACGGCAAGCTGGTCTATCTGGCCGGCAAGTACTCCTCCAGCATCGGCCCCATCTTTGCCGCTGTGGTTGACGCGGTCAACGGCAATCCCATCCGTGGCGAGGGCGGCACTGCCATCTCCGTGAGCCAGAGCTACCTGGTGGCCACCGACACCGCCTCCTTTGACAAGTACTACAGCGCCGACCAGGGCGATTCCCCCATCTATAACAAGGAACTGCTGGACACCATGATCGGCGACAGCGTGACCTACGCCGACTTCCAGGCCTTTGTGGAGGCCGACCGCTCCTAACAACACATAACCGTAATCTCTCCGGGGGGCGGCAAGCCGCCCCCCGGAACCACTAAACTATAACGGAGGCTGACCATGAATACAAATCAACTGTCATGGAAAGAGCTGGGGCGGCGCTCCGGCGGTGCGTTGATGATCCCCTGCGCGTTTGCCGTCATTTTGCTTACCCTGTGCGCCGTCAACGGAAGGGCTATGATCGCCAACCAGACCAGTTTTTATAACTTTGTGGTCTATACCGCCATCGTTATGGTCACGACCATGGCCCTTTCCATCAACCTCAACAGCGGGCGTTTTGACTTCTCCCTGGGCGCGATGGCAATTTTGTCCTCGGTGGTCAGCGCGAAGATCACCTTCGCCCTGCTGGGCGGCGGCGCGGGCAGCGCGCCCTGTATGCTCCTGTTCAACGTGATCGTGGGGGCGCTTTTGGGGCTGCTCTCCGGCACGCTCTACGTGGTGCTGCGCATCCCGCCCATCATCACCTCCCTGGGTGTGACCCTTATCTTTGAGGGCATCACCTACACCATTACCGGTGGACGGTACGTCATGCAGGAGGTGCAGAACGCGTCCATGTCCGGCTTTATCGGAACTTGGGTTTACGCGTTTCTGATTATCGTGGCGGTGCTGGCCCTGACGGTGCTGATTTTCGACCACACCAAATTCGGCTATGACTACAAGGCCCTCCGGGAGGGCCAGAAGGTGGCGGTGAACACCGGCGTGCGGGAGGTGCCCAACGCCCTGGGCTGCTACGCCATCTGCGGCGCGCTGATGGGTGTGGTAGGCTTCCTCAACACCGCCCGGAACACCAACATCAATGGCGGAAACCTGAACTTTGGCTCCATCAGCATCATGTTCACCGCCTTCCTGCCCATGTTTATCGGCAGTTACATCGGCCGGTACGTCAACGAGAAATTGGGCTTCCTGCTGGCGGCGCTGTGTATGTCCATGCTCAACTCCACCTTCGCGGTGTTCTCCAACGAGCTGAACGCCTCCACCCAGTCCATCATCAACGCGGTGCTGCTGGTGCTGTTCCTCATTTACCTCAGCAATGAGGGCGCTCTGCGCCGTTTCCTGCGGCCCGTCCGCAAAAATGCTTCAACGGAGGTGCGGGCATGATCGACCTGCGGGCAAATCCGTTTTTCCTCTCGGAGGAGGACATCCAATGGGTGGAGCAGACCCTGTCCTCCATGAGTGACGAGGAAAAAATCGGCCAACTCTTTGTCCCCATCGGCTACTCCGGCGACCCGGGCTATCTGGAGGGGGTCATGCTCTCCCACCACATCGGCGGCATCATGTACCGCAGCGGGGATTCCGCTGAAATGCAGGCCACCCACCGATACCTCCAAGAGCACAGTAAGATCCCCCTGCTGATCGGGGCCAACCTGGAGTTCGGCGGCAGCGGCATCGCGTCCGACGGCACCTTTTTCGGCCAGCAGATGCAGGCGGCCGCCACAGGCGAGGCGGAAAATGCCTACCGTCTGGGCAAGATCAGCTGCTCCGAGGGAAAAGCCGTAGGCTGTAACTGGGCCTTTGCCCCGGTGGTGGATATTGACCGCAATTGGCGCAATCCCATCACCAACGTGCGCACCTACGGCGACGACCCGGAGCGGGTGTTGGCCTTTGCCTCGCAATACCTCCGGGCGGCAAAGGAGGAGGGGGTGGCCACTGCCGTCAAGCACTTCCCCGGCGACGGCTGCGACGAGGTGGATCAGCATATCCTCACCAGCGTAAACAGCCTTTCCTGCCAGGAGTGGGACGCCACTTACGGCAAAATCTACGGCGGCCTCATCGAGCAGGGAACCCTGTCCGTCATGGTGGGCCATATCGCCCAGCCCGCCTACGAAAAGCATTTTGACCCTGACGCACCTAATAAGCTCGTCCCTGCCAGCCTGTCCCAGGCATTGCTGAAGGGGCTTCTCCGGGAGAAGCTGGGCTTCAACGGCCTTGTGGTCACCGACTCCACCTGCATGGTAGGCTTCAGCTGCGCCATGGAGCGCTCACGGGCAGTGCCGTACTCCATTGAAGCGGGCTGCGATATGTTCCTGTTCAACAAGGATTTGGACGAGGACTATCACTTCATGCTGGAGGGCTACCGCTCCGGCATCCTCTCGGAGGGGCGTTTGACCGAAGCGGTGACCCGCATCCTGGCCATGAAGGCCGCGCTGGGACTGCACCGGAAGGAAAAGGCGGAGCTGGTCCCCGCGCCCGATGCACTGGGTATCCTGCAAAACGAAACCCACACCGCGTGGGCGGTGGAATGCGCGGACAAGGCCATCACTTTGGTCAAGGACACCCAAGACCTTCTCCCGCTGGATCCGGGCAGGCATAAAAAGGTGCTGCTTGAAATACTGGGGGATTTCCCCTCCAACGAGCGGGTGCTGCCCACCTTCACCGCCCTTCTGGAACAAGAGGGCTTCCAGGTGGAGCAGTATGTCCATGAGGATTTCACCACCGCGAAATTCGATGTGGCCACCTTCCGCGCCAAGTATGACCTGGTGATCTATCTGGCCAATGTGGAGAACGCCTCCAACAAGGTGACCAACCGCTTGAGCTGGTTTACCTTCTGGGGGAACGGGAACAACGTCCCCTGGTTTGTGGAGGAGCGCCCGGTGCTGTTTGTCAGCCTGGCAAACCCCTATCACCTGGTGGATGTACCTATGGTCAAGACGTATATCAACTGCTACTCCAACAGTAATACGATCCTGTCGGCCCTCATGGAAAAGCTCATGGGCCGGAGCAAATTTGTGGGGCAGAGCCCCGTTGATCCGTTCTGCGGCAAGGATTATTTGAGGTGGTAACAATGGGCTTCAAAGCAATTATTTTCGACCTGGACGGCGTGATCTGCTTCACCGACGAGTACCATTACCTGGCCTGGAAGGCCACGGCGGACAGCATCGGCGTCCCCTTTGACCGAACCGTGAACAACCGGCTCCGGGGCGTGTCCCGGATGGAGAGCCTGGATATCATCCTGGAGAAATACCCCCAGCCCCTTTCCATGGCGGAAAAGGAGGTGCTGGCCGAGCAGAAAAACCGGCAGTATCAGGACTATCTCCGGGGGATGACCACCAGCGATCTCCCAACTGAGGTCAAGGAGACGCTGGATGGGCTGCGGCAGAAGGGCTTGCGGCTGGCCATTGGCTCCTCCTCCAAAAACACCCCCCTCATCCTCCACCAAATCGGGCTGGATGGGTATTTCGACGCGGTGGCCGACGGGAATGGCGTGAAGCGCTCCAAGCCCGCCCCCGATGTGTTTCTCCTGGCCGCTGAGCTGCTGAACATCGACCCGGCGGACTGCCTGGTGGTGGAGGACGCCGTTTCCGGCGCCCAGGCCGCCCATGCCGCGGGGATGAAGGCCGCCTGCGTGGGAGACGCGGCACAGAATCAGGCGGGAGACTATAACATGGGCTCCATCCGGGAGCTTTTGGAACTCGTATAAGGGGTGACAGCTTTGGAGACAAAAGCCCTCTTTTTGAAAAAAGCGGCGGAGCTGATGCCGGTTCTGCAGGAGCGGGAGGTGCGGCCTGTTCATACCGTTGCGCTGGAACAGGCGGCGGACGGGGCGGTGTCTGTAACGGAGGCGGAAGGGTTCCGTACCCGTCAGCTCCGTGCCGGTGACGTGGCCTGCCTGGATTTTGGGGATCACTTTGTTGGCCATTTAACATTGAACCTGGGCTTTTCGGGCAGTCATCCCGACGCCCCGGCGTGGCTGCGCATCCAGTTTGCCGAGCGGGCCCAGGAGCTGTTTGAGGACGCGGACTCCTATCATGGCTGGATCAGCAAGGGCTGGATTCAGCAGGAGCAGATTCATGTGGATGTGCTGCCCGCGACGGTGGCGCTGCCCCGGCGGTACGCGTTCCGGTATGTGAAGCTGACGGTGCTGGATGTGAGCGGCAAGTACAGCCTGCGGCTGACAGACTGTGTCTGCCGGGAGACCACCTGCGTGGACGCTTCCGCCCTCCCGGCCTTTCCGTTGGATGACCCGGAGCTGGCCCGGATCGACGCCGTGGCCTGCCGTACGTTACGGAGCTGCATGCAGACCGTATTTGAGGACGGCCCAAAGCGTGACCGCCGCCTCTGGCTGGGAGATCTCCGCTTGCAGGCGCTGGCCAGTTACGCCACCTATCGGAACGATGAGCTGGTGAAGCGCTGCCTGTACTTGTTTGCGGGCACCGCCAATGAAGAGGGACGGCTGTCCGCCTGCCTCTTTACCGAACCGGAGGTAGAAGCGGATGACACCTATATGTTCGATTATTCGCTGTTCTTCATCCCAACCCTGCGGGACTACTGGAACGCCACCGGCGACCGGGAGACACTGGCGGAGCTTTGGCCCACCGCGCTGCGTCAGGTGGAGCTGGCACGGAAGTGCTTTGACGATACGGGCTTGATCCGTGACTCCGATGTGCTGGGCTGGTGTTTTGTGGACTGGAACCTGAACCTCAACAAACAGGCCGGCGCCCAAGCTATTTACTTATACTGCCTGAATGCTCTGAAGGAGCTGGCGGACGAGCTGGGAGAACACGCGCTCAGCGCCCAGTTGGAAGAAGAATACCAGGCAAAAAAAGAGAGGGCCTTTTCCGCCCTCTGGGATAACGAAAAACAGGTTTTTGCCAGCGGCGCAGGCCGTCAAATCTCTTGGGCCAGCCAGGTGTGGATGGTGCTGGCCGGCGTATTGGAGCCAGAGGAGGGAGCGGGGCTTCTCCGGCGCATCGCCGCCATGCCGGAAGCGGAGAAAATGGTGACGCCATACCTCTACCACCACTATGTGGACGCGCTTCTCTCCGTGGGAGAACGGGATCAGGCGCTGAATGTGATTCGCGGCTACTGGGGTGGTATGGTGAAACAGGGGGCGGACACCTTCTGGGAGCTTTACGATCCCTCCAATCCGAATGAATCCCCCTATGGCGGGACAGTCGTAAACAGCTTCTGCCACGCTTGGAGCTGTACGCCCGCCTACTTCCTGCGGCGCCGCTTCCAAATAGGGACAGATTAAAATGGGCGGCGGCGTGGGCCGCCGCTCGTTTTTAAGAAGGCTTTTATTTGAAAACATCCAAATATACCGAGAACGATACATGGGAGAAAACGTGATGAAGAAGCATTATCTTGCCATCGACATCGGCGCGTCCTCCGGGCGGCACATTGTGGGCTGGCGGGAGGACGGCGGGGTGAAAACCGAAGAGGTCTACCGTTTCCCCAACGGGGTGACAGAGCAGGACGGCCACCTGGTTTGGGATGTGGACGCGCTGCTGTCCCATGTGAAGGAGGGCATTGACCGGGCGCTGGAACGGTTCCCGGATATTGAGAGCCTGTCCATTGACACCTGGGGGGTGGACTACGTACTCCTTCGTGGGGATGAGGAGGTGCGGCTCTGCTACGCCTACCGGGACAGCCGTACCGAAGCAATCATTGACGCGGTACACGAAAAAATCCCCTTCGAGGAACTGTACGCCCGCACCGGCTGCCAGTTCCAGCCGTTCAACACCATCTATCAGCTGTACGACGACCTGCAAAAGGGACGGCTGGAGGGGGCCACGGACTTCCTCATGGTGCCGGAGTATCTGATGTGGAAGCTCACCGGGGTAAAGGCCCGGGAGTACACCAACGCCACCACCACCGGGCTGGTGAACGCCAAAACCGGGAGCTTCGACCTGGAAATCACAGAGCGCCTCGGCCTGCCAGAAAAGCTGTTCCCTTCCCTGAGCCAGCCGGGGACAGCGATTGGAGAGTACAAGGGCATCAAGGTGGTGCTGTGCGCCACCCACGACACCGCCTCCGCTGTGGAAGGTATTCCCATGGAGGGGGAGCAGCTCTACATCTCGTCGGGCACCTGGTCGCTGCTGGGGGTGAAGTCCCCTGTCCCCCTGACGGACGAAAACAGCCGTCTTGCCAACTACTCCAACGAGGGCGGCGTGGGCTACACCCGTTATCAGAAGAACATCATGGGTATGTGGATCGTGAACCGCCTCCGTGACGAGCTGTGCTCGGATAAGCCTTTCCCGGACATTGTGGCAGAGGCGGAAGCCAGTACTTTTGAGGGCACCGTAGACGCCAATGCCCAGTGCTTCCTGGCCCCGGAAAGCATGAAAGCCGCCTTTGACGGCACGTTGTCCGCCAGGCCGGAAAGCACAGGCGACTACTTCCGCTGTGCCTACCGCTCCCTGGCGCTGAGTTATCGGGACGCCATCCGGGAGCTGGAGGCCAACACGGGCAAGACCTACAAAAAGCTGTACATCGTGGGCGGTGGGGCGAAGAACGCATTCCTCAATGCTTTGACCCAGGAGGCCACGGGCAAGGAGGTCGTCGCCCTGCCCATCGAGGCCACCGCGATAGGAAATTTGAACATCCAGATGGAAGGAGTTTTGTCATGCTAGTGAACACCAAAGCCCGGGTGGGCGTGTTTGCCATCGCCCTGGGGGCCTATCTGCCTCAGTTCCCGTCTCTGGTGCCGGAGTTCGAGGGGCAGTACGCCGACTTCAAAAAGTCTCTGCCGGACACGGTGGAGCTCATCGACGGCGGCATCGTCACCACCAAGGAGCTGGCCCAGGTGGCGGGTGACAAGTTCCGCGCCGCAGATGTGGATCTGGTGATCCTCCAACTGCTGACCTACGCCACGTCCTACAATATGCTGCCTGCTGTCCGGGATTTGGACGTCCCTGTGGTGCTGGTGAACCTCCAGAAAAAGAAGGCCCCGGACTACGCCAACACCGACACCGCCACCTGGCTGGGCGAGCTGTACGCCTGCGGCGCGGTGGGCGAGATGGTGGCCGACCTGGAGCGGGCCGGCAAGCGCCATGCCGTCATCACCGGCGTGGTGGAGGGCGGCGACCCCCAGGTGCAGGCCGAAATCGAGGACTGGTGCCGCGCCGCCCAGGTGCGCCGCCGCTTCCGGGACACCAACCTAGCCCAGATCGGCAGGCCCTATCCCGGCATGATGGACCTGTACATCGATGAGACCAACTTGTACCATCGGATGTTCCTGTACACCAAGCAGTTCGACTGGGAGAAAATGTGGGCCATCGCCGACAACATCACCGACGAGGACGCCATCCGCGCCAAGGCCCAGGATATCTTAGATACCTTCGATATCGAGGGCGGCGGCACCATCGAGAAGGTCTGGGACATGGCCCGCTATGTGGTGGCCTTCGAGCAGTGGGTGAAGGACGAGCAGATCGCCTTCGTGGCCTCCCACTACGACGGCTTTGCCCAAGGCAAGGCAGGCGTGCTGGACAGCATGCTCATCCCCGCCTTCTCCATGCTCATCAAGCAGGGGGTAGCCTGTGCGGTGGAGGGTGACATCAAAGTGGCCATGGCCATGAGCATCCTCAAGACCATCGCCGGTATGGGCCAGCTGTCCGAGATGTACTCCATCGACTTTGAGGAGGACATCTGCATCATCGGCCACAGCGGCTCCGGGGACGCCGACATCTCCGCCAAGAAACCCACCATGAAAATCGTCTCTGTGTTCCACGGCAAGACCGGCGGCGGTTACCTGACCCAGTTCTATCCCCATCTCGGCCCCGTCACCTACCTGGGCATTACCCAGGACAAGGACGGCCATTTCAAGTTCGTGGTGGCTGAGGGCGTCAACGAGGAGGGGCCCATCTTTACCTTTGGCGATACCAATATGCGCACCCGCTTCACCTGCGGTGCGCGGGAGTTCTGCAACCGCTGGAGCGAGGCCGGGCCTACCCACCACATGGCGGCGGCGTCCGGCAGGCACATCGACACCATTTTGAAGGTGGCTAAGATCTTCAATGTGCCCGTGGACATCGTAACAAGATAAATGGAAAGAGGAAAAGGAATATGAAAAACATTCTTGAGGCACCCTTTTTGGTAGAAATGGTGCGCACCACCACCAATATGTATAATCACGGCTGGGACGAGCGCAACGGCGGCAACATCAGCTGGATGCTGGACGAGGCCCAGGTGGCGGAATACCTGGACGTAAATGCTGTGATCCGCGACATCCCCACCGGCTTTGAGGCCCCCGCCCTGGACGGCAAATACTTCATCGTCACCGGTACGGGCAAGTATTTCAAGAATGTGCAGTATGACCCCGCCTGCAACTTGGGTGTCATCCGCATCACTGACGGCGGCAAAAACGCCCAACTGCTGTGGGGCTTCACCGACGGCGGCAAGTTCACCTCCGAGTTCCCCGCCCACATGATGAGCCACGCCGCCCGTCTGTCTGTGGATCCGGACAACCGCATCGTCATGCACTGCCACCCCGCCAACCTGCTGGCCATGACCTATGTCCACGACCTGGACAGCCGGGCCTTCACCCGCACCCTGTGGCAGATGTGCACCGAGTGCGTGGTGGTGTTCCCCGAGGGCGTGAACGTGCTGCCCTGGATGCTTTGCGGCACCAATGAAATCGGCGAGGCCACGGCGGAGCAGATGAAGACTGCCCGGCTGGTGGTATGGTCCCAGCACGGCATCTACGGCGCGGGCAAGGATCTGGACGAGACCTTCGGCCTCATCGAGACGGCGGAGAAGGCGGCGGAGATCTACATGAAAATCGCCCACCTGCCGCTGGTGACCACCGTCACCGACCAGCAGCTCCACCTGATGGAGGGGCGCTTCGGCATTAAGGCCCGGGAGGGCTGGCTGGATTGAACGTATCCGAAATTTGAACCGGCAAATCAAAATTTGTGTCAAAAATATTTATGGAGGTAAACTATCATGGCTGTCAATCGTTTCGTACTCAACGGCGTTTCCTACCACGGCAAAGGCGCGATCCAGGAAATCCCAGGCATCATCTCCGCTAAGGGGCTGAAAAAGGCCTTTGTGGCCTCCGACCCGGACCTGGTGAAGTTCAACGTCACCAAGAAAGTCACCGACCTGCTGGATGCCAACGGCATGGCCTACGAGGTCTACTCCGACATCAAACCCAACCCCACCATTGAGAACGTGAAGTCCGGCGTAGAGGCGTACAAGGCCAGCGGCGCGGATTATATGATTACCATTGGCGGCGGCTCCTCCATGGACACCGGCAAGGCCATCGGCATCATCATCAATAACCCCGAGTTCGCCGACGTGCGCTCCCTGGAGGGCGTGGCCCCCACCAAGAACCGCACCGTATTTACCATCGCCGTCCCCACCACCGCAGGCACCGCCGCTGAGGCTACCATCAACTACGTCATCACCGACGTGGAGAAGAAGCGCAAGTTCGTCTGCGTGGACGTAAATGATATCCCCGACGTGGCCATCGTGGATCCTGACATGATGTCCACCATGCCCAAGGGTCTCACCGCCTCCACCGGCATGGACGCCCTGACCCACGCCATTGAGGGCTACACCACCGCCGCCGCCTGGGAGCTGGCCGACTGCCTGAACCTGGAGGCCATCAAGCTCATCGCCGCCAACCTGCGCAAGGCCGTGAATAATGACCCCGAGGGCCGCGAGGGTATGGCTCTGGGCCAGTTCGTCACCGGCATGGCCTTCTCCAATGTGGGCCTGGGCATCGCCCACTCCATGGCCCACACTCTGGGCGCGGTGTATGACACCCCCCACGGCGTGGCCTGCGCCATGATGCTGCCCATCGTGATGGAGTACAATCAGGACGCCACCGGCGACAAGTTCAAGCACATCGCCGAGGCCATGGGTGTGGACACCACCGGCATGGATCAGGCCGCCTACCGCAAGGCTGCCATCGACGCGGTGCGCCAGCTGTCCGTTGACGTGGGCATCCCCACCAGGCTGGAGGCCATGAAGGAGGAGGATCTGGAGTTCCTGGCCCAGTCCGCCGCCGCCGACGCCTGCGCCCCCGGCAATCCCAAGGCCGCCACTGTGGAGGATTTCAAGACGCTGTTCCGTAAGATTATGTAAGGCAACCTGGGGCACGCCACGGCGTCTTTCACGCTGGACGTATACGGTTATGCCACCGACCAGATGAAGCGCGAGAGCGCAGAGCGGATGCAGAAGTATATTGACAGCATTAAGACCGGTTGATAAAGAGGGCGGCGCATTGGTTCATCCAATGCGCCGCTCAGCAGTTTAACCTTCATTTTTTGTGCTCAAAAAGTTATGGATTGAAGAATTGCCCGAATCAGCTAAGGGGTATGGATAAAACCTATAGGGGGTAAGTTAATGGGCATAGAATTTTGAGGCTTGTATAGACATCGCTTTTTAAGCAGAAAATATTCGGGAAATAAACAAAAATCTCTGAAACAAGGCTGTTTCAGAGATTTTTGTTGGCGCGGAAGGAGGGATTTGAACCCTCGCACGGTTTTACCCGCCTACTCCCTTAGCAGGGGAGCCCCTTCGGCCACTTGGGTACTTCCGCGTGTCGAAAACATCGAATAGATGAAATTGTAAATTTGGCGGAGAGAGTGGGATTCGAACCCACGGCCCTTTCGGGTCACCGGTTTTCAAGACCGGCTCCTTAAACCACTCGGACATCTCTCCGAATCGGTGGCCGTCGCCGTCTAGGGGGATCGCCATTCGCCCTGCGGGCGAACGACCGATTTGACAGTCTGCCGACTGTCCAGGGAAATCGTCATTCGCCCTGCGGGCGAACGACCGATTTGACAGTCTGCCGACTGTCTAGGGTCGTTTGCTATCATACCACACCGGAATGGGTTTGTCAATGGGTAAGTTTGACCCCGCCCCGCTATGCGCGTAAGAAGCTATGGGCCGCAGTGGATACGGGGGAGCCGACCCTTTGTCCGGAATTTGTGCGCGGCGCCCAGGCGCGAAAGCGCCCGGCCACTGGCCGGGCGCCCGTTTTACCCTTGTTTTCTCCGCCTCATTTCCACCGCCGCGCCCACCGCGATCAGAGCGATGGAGCATACCAGCATGATCTGGAAAATCAGGGGATTGACCCACGAGACCTCTCCGGCACTCCGCCGCTCCAGCATATCGCTCACCGAGAAATAGTCCCAGAACCGAGGCCCCTGCTGGTCCTCAATGAGCAGGTCGCACAGGGAGTTAAACACCGGTGTGGCGAAGCTGGCCAGCAGGGCGATCACCCCGGCCTTCACCCATGGCCCCCCGGGCAGCCAGTATATGGCGGCAAAGCCCGCCCACAAAAATGCAATCCCCGCCGCTGCCAGGGGAAATGCCAGGGAGAACAGCCAGTCGCCTCCGGCAAAGGCCCAGATTACCGTCAGCAGAAAGAACAGCCACACGCTGAGGATCGTGACGCACAGCGGCGGGACGTACTTTCCGTAAAACCGCCAGACCGCCCACCAGCTCCAGGGCAGGGCCAGGCACACCGCCGTGATGGCCAGTCCGCCGATGATCCACCAGCCGCCCACATAGATCCAGCAGGACAAAAGCAGGAGAATCAAGGACCCGCTGGCCGCCCCCAGGCAGACGGGCAGCTTGTTCCGCCTCGCCAGGAAGGGCAGATTGGTGAAACAAAAGGACAGGGCAATGGAGGTGAGCACGATCCAGAACCAGTCCAGTGTGTGGAACACCGCCAGGTCGCAGATAAAGCAGGTGACCAAAGCAATGATGTAGCTCACGGCGAAAAACCGCCGCGTCCCGCTGACCATCCACCGCCAGCGCTTGGCGGCCAGCTCCTGGGCGTGGGCCTGGTCGTCGTCGCAGGCGGTGAAAAACTCATGCTCTGTGATGTGCAGGGCGGCGCAGATGGCGGTGACCATGGACACGTCCGGGTAGGACAGCGCCCGCTCCCACTTGCTGATGGTGGACTCGGTGACAAACAGCTGCGCCGCCAGATCTTTCTGGGTCAGCCCCGCCTCCAGGCGTTTTCTTCGGATGTATTCCCCAAAGGATTTCTTTTCATCGGTCTCGCTCATGTACGGTCACTCCTTCTCGGTAGATGTATCCCCACCCTATCTGACATTTTGGAAAAAGTCAAGGCTTTTGGCCCAAAACCCAACTCGACTGTCAGGAAAGTCGGCCTGTACCAACGGGTTTGGGCTTTCACGAAAGAGCGCCCGGCCGGTGGCCGGGCGCTCTTCATCGTTTCTCAAATTCGTGTCCGGTAATCAAATAGTCAATTGAAACATTGAAGTATTCCGATAGTCGAACCAGCATGGCAAGGGAGGGGTCACGCCTGCCGTTTTCATAATGGGATAATGCTTCCCGCGTAATGTTGAGGTCAAGCGCCACGCGCTGCTGGTTCAGCTTCTTCTTTTTTCTGATTTCGCGCAGCCCGACCATGGAATTCCCCCTTGACAATACAGTAACATATTGTTACAATCAGGATGTTACAATATGTAACACCCGGAACAAGAAGGGGAAAAAGCGGCGTCAGGGCCGCAGAATTACCTTGCCGCCTACATCACGACATTGGAGGTAGTTACTTATGGCAAAATTTCAGTTGGCCCCCGGCGAAGCAATGATTGGCAAAGGGCAGATGGCGCTCCATCAAAAGCAGTTTCTCAACACAAAACCCTTCAGCGGCAATATCTACGTTACCAATCAACGGGTCTGTTTCTACATCAGCATGATGGGGAAGCCAGAAATGGATTTGCCGGTTTCAGGGATTAAAGGCTTTTCTGTTGGGAGGAAGGCCCTGTTCACTGCGGTGACGATTCACGGCCAGACAGGTGAGAGCTATGTATTTACCGGGTTCCCGGCCAAGAAGCTGCAAGACTGGCTGCGACAGGCAGGCATACAGGAAATCTAAAAAGAGCGCCCGGCCATCGGCCGGACGCTCTTTTATCCATACTATCTCAGCTCAGTTTTTCCACGCCCAGTTTCATCCGCCGCAGGGTCTCATCCCGGCCCAGGATGCGGCAGATCTCCACCGCGCCGCCGGGAGTGACCGCCTTGCCCGCCGCCGCGATGCGCAGGGGCCACATGAGGGTGGCGTTCTTCACCCCCAGCTTTTCCGCCAGCTCCACCAGAGCGCCGTGAATGGCGTCCTGGCTCCAGTCCTCCAGCCCGGCCAGCACGGGGGCGGTCTGCTTCAGCATCTCCAGGGACACCTCGCCGGTGGTCTTGGACTTTTTGTTCGTGTACAGCTCCACGCCGTACTCCGGCAGGGCGTCGAAAAAGTCCACCTTCTCCGGGATGTCGGACAGCTTCTCGCACCGGGCCTGGAGCAGGGCGGCGATGGCGGCGGCGTCATAGGCCTCATTTTTTACCGCCTGACGGATCCACGGCTCCGCCTCTTTGGCAAACTCCTCCGGGGACAGGGAGCGCAGATAGGTGGCGTTGAAGTAGTTCAGCTTTTCCATATCGAAGGCGGAGGGGGACTTGGAGATGCCCGCGATGTCAAAGGCCGCGATGAGCTCGTCCATGGTAAAGAACTCCTGCTCGGCGATGTCGCCCCGGGGGGCCCAGCCCAGCAGGGAGACGTAGTTCACCACTGCCTGGGACAGATAGCCCTGGGACACCAGGTCCTGGTAGGAGGGGTCGCCGTACCGCTTCGCCATCTTGCGCACCGCCCCCGTCACCGGGTCATTGAACATCACCGACGAGCAGTGGACATAGGTGGGGATCTCCCAGCCGAAGGCCTCATACAGCAGGTTATACTTGGGGGCGGAGGACAGGTATTCCGCCCCCCGCACCACGTGGGTGATGCCCATCAGGTGGTCGTCGATGACGTTGGCGAAGTTGTAGGTGGGCAGGCCGTCGGACTTGATAAGGATCTGGTCGTCCAGCTCGGCGTTGTCCACGGTGATGTCGCCGTACACCGCGTCATGGAAGGTAGTGCTGCCCTCCGGGATGCGCTGGCGGATGACATAGGGCTCCCCGGCGTCCAGCTTGGCCTGGATCTCCTCGGGGGAGAGGGACAGGCAGTGCCGGTCATACTTGGCGTTGGGGTCGTCACGGTGCAGCTCCTCCAGCCGCTCCTCCGAGCAGAAGCAGCGGTAGGCCAGACCCTTCTCAATGAGCAGCTCTGCGTATTTGCCGTACAGATCCCGGCGCTCGGTCTGGATATAGGGGCCCACCGGGCCGCCCACGTCCGGCCCCTCGTCCCAGGTCAGGCCGCACCGGCGCATGGTGGCGTAGATCACGTCCACTGCGTCCGCCACCAGGCGGCCCTGGTCGGTGTCCTCAATGCGCAAAATGAATTTGCCCCCCGCGTGGCGGGCGATCAGGTAGGTGTACAGGGCGGTGCGCAGGTTGCCAACGTGCATATAGCCCGTGGGGGAGGGGGCGAACCGGGTGCGCACCTCTCCGTGGGGGATGCGCGCCTCCATCTCATCAAACCAGCTCTTGTCTATGGACATGGTGAAAACCTCCAAATCAAATCATGTGGCACCATTATAAAAGTTAATAGGCTTTTTTTCAAGAGGCAAATGGGGCGACGACGAAAACGCCCCGCAGCATAGCTGCGGGGCGAGCTAAACGGAGCCGGGTTGGGGCTTCGGGACGCTTGGTCCGGGGGGCTCCGGCATTCGCCGGAGCAGCCCCGGTTAAATGGAAGAGAAATCGCGGCGCATTGTCTGGCTTTCCTTCCTGACAAGAACAGTGTACCACAAAGCCCACAAAGAAACCAGGGATAATTTGCGAAGATTTTGTTAAATATCTATGAATTGGTCATCATCAACACCGCTGGAGATTACTGGATGGAATAGGGACCCCGGGCCAGCACCCTCACCGTGCCCGACGTGGCGGTGACCCGCCGGGTGCTGATGGTGACCATGTACAGGTGGTTGGTGGCCAGGGCCTGTCCATTGCCCAGCACGGAGCCGGAGGTAGTGTCGATCAGGCCCACGCTGTCGGCAGAGCCGCACACGGCGGTGCCGACGCGCAGCATGACCTCGCACCCCACGTCCCCCACCAGGGACTGTCCCTGAGTCAGGGTGACCACGGTAAATACGCTGCCCGCACTGGTGGAGGCGCTGTTTCCGCCGTGTCCGGCCAGGATATTGTTCAGCGACTGCTCCATCTCCGCCTTGCGCTCGTTGACGGTCTGATCCACCATCGTCTTTACCTGGTTGGTAAAGGTGCCGTTGAGGTAGCTCAGCGTGACTAAGGGGTCGTTTTGCCCGCCGGCGCCCGTATTGGCGGCGTAGGCCACGGTGAGCAGGAAGCAGACGCAGGCCGCCGCCGCGGCGATCTTTAACTTTTTCATATGTAACCTCCTCGTCGGGTCAAGCTTCGTATCGCTCGCTTCCGCCTGCGGCGAAAGCTCGTTCACTCCGCTGCCCCTCCTCTCCCCATGAAAACTAAGGGCGTTTTCATGGGGGCCCCATTGGGGGCGGGGCCGGCTCATCGGGGCCGGCCCCGCGCTTCCTCATACTAACCGTTCCGGGCTCAGGCCGAAGCTGACGGCGATGGCGCTGTCCACCCGCCGCATCACTTGGTCGTCCACCCGGCCCATGTGCTCCCGCAGCCGCTTTTTGTCCAGGGTGCGGATCTGCTCCAGCAGGACCACCGAGTCCTTGGGCAGGCCGCAGCTATGGGAAGCCAGGGTGATATGGGTGGGCAGACGGGCCTTGCCCGTTTGGGAGGTGATCGCCGCCGCGATCACCGTAGGGCTATGCTTATTGCCGGTGTCGTTCTGGACGATGAGCACCGGGCGGACGCCGCCCTGCTCGCTGCCCACCACCGGGCTTAAGTCCGCGTAAAAAATGTCGCCGCGCTTGACGCTATTGTCCACAGGATCTCACACTCCGCCGGATATAGTGCCCGTCTACGCTTATGTAGACCGGGTACTATCATTCTCCCACGGGGCGGCGGCTTTTATACCGTCATGGCAGGGAAAAACCGCCGCGGCTCGCCGCCGGTCTTTTTCCACCGGCGGGCTCCCTGACTATCCTATGCGTCGGTGTAGATTCTTGGCACTCTGGGCGCGACGGCACACAGCAGCTCGTACGAGATGGTGCCCGCCAGTTCGGCGTGGCGCTCCACCGGCAGATGGGGGCCGAACACCTCCGCTACGTCGCCAGGGCGCACGTTGGCGGATTCCTCCAGGCCGATCATGCACATATCCATGCACACCCGGCCCATGATGGGGCGGCATTTCCCGTCCAGCCAAACATTTCCCGCGTTGGACAGCACCCGGTGCAGGCCGTCGGCGTAGCCGATGGGCAGTACCGCCGTCCGCCCGCCGTCTGGGCCGAAGCTGGCCGTGCAGCCGTAGCTCACCGGCGTGTCGGCAGGAAAGTCCCGCACTGCAGCCACCCGGCTGTACAGCGACATCACTGGCTTCAGGCCGGGGCCGTCCAGCCCTTCACAGGAGGGGTCAGGATAGCAGCCGTACAGGGCGATGCCGGGGCGCACCATATCCATATGCGTACAAGGATAGTTTAGCACAGCGGCGCTGGCCGCGCAATGGCGAATTTCAAAGGTGCGGCCGTATTTTCCTTCCAGCTCCTCCAGTACGTCCAAAAACCGGGTGAATTGGAGCATGGTATACTCCTCATCCCCGTCGGCGTTGGCGAAGTGGGTGAAGATGCCCTCCGGCTCCAGGTGGGGCAGGGCGCACAGGGCGGCCAGCTCTGCCGCCGCACCCTCGGGGTCGTGATCCAGCACCCCCAGGCGGCTCATGCCCGTGTCGGCCTTGAGGTGAATTTTCGCCCGTTTCCCCAACCCACCCGCCGCGTCGGACAGGGCCTTTGCCAGCTCGGGGGTGAACACCGCCTGGGTTACGCCAAGTTCCACCGCCTCCGCGGCCAGCGCCGGGTGGGTGTACCCCAGAACCAGGATGGGGGCGGTGATGCCCGCCCTTTGCAGCTCCGCCGCCTCGTCCAAGCAGGCCACCGCCAGGTAGTCCGTCCCCAGCTCAACCAGCCGTCGGGCCACCGGGATGGCCCCATGGCCGTAGCCGTTGGCCTTCACGGTGCCCAAAAATTTGCTGTCCGGGGCGCAGGCGCGCAGATCCCGGTAGTTGTGCTCCAGATTGCCCAGGCTGATCTCAGCCCAGGTTCTCGCCGTCTCCCGTGTCATCCTGTTTCATCTCCGTCGTGAAATTGCTGATATTCGCCGTCAGCACTGTCTCCCCGGCTACGCTCACCTCGGCCCGCAGCAGGGCATGGCTGGCCCGGTCAAAGGTGAGCAGGAACTGGGTGCCCGTGTTGGCCTCCAGCTCCGGGTCCTGGAAGGAAATTTGAAGGTACTCGTCATTTTCCCCGGCCCAGGCGCATTTTGCCATGTAGCCCTTCTCGATCTGAGCCATGACGGCGGGGACGGCGGACACCGGGGTCAGCCCTGCCCCGTCCAGCAGGCCCAGGGATAGACCCGCGCCATCGTATTCCAGCACGGTCTCTCCCTCCGCGATGCGGGCGGTGATGCCGGCGAGCAGCTCCGGGGCGGTGACGGTGAGCACCGTTTCCCCATCCCGCTGCCAGCGGGCGTCCAGGGTGAAGTCGTACACCGCCTCGCTGTAGCACACGGATATGTCCACCGTGGCCGACCAGCCGGACAGCGCCTGGTACTCCTCCCGGAGGGCCAGCGCCTCCTCCTCCGGGGTCTCCGCCGCCGTCCCAGCCTTGCAGCCGGACAGCAGCAGGGTCATCATCAGTACACAAGCCGTCAACTTGCGCACTTGGGTGATTCCTCCTCGTTTAAACTTGCTGTTTGATGTCGTAGAGTGTATCTCTCTGTTCGGCCAGCTCCTGGAGGGCATAGGGGATCTGCTCAATGAGGTCGGAGGGGGTCATGCCGTACTCCCCCTTGTCCTCCGCCGCCAGGTCGCCGGCCCTGCCGTGGAGCCACACCGCCAGCGCCGACCCGTCCGTCACCTTCTGCGCCGTCAGCGCGCCCATCAGCCCAGCCAGCACGTCCCCGCTGCCCCCCTTGGCCATGCCGGGGTTGCCGGTGGAGTTGATGAGGCATGCATTCCCCGCTGTGGCAATGGTGCGCCAGCCCTTGAGTACCAGCGTGCAGTGGTGCTGCTCCGCGAAAGCCCGGGCCGTGCCTAGGCGATCCCGGATGGGCAGCTCACAGCGGTCCAGCCGGACAAACTCCCCGTCGTGGGGGGTGAGGATGGTCGTGCCTTCCCGCTCGTCCAATACATTGATATGCTTGGAAATGAGATTTAGACCGTCCGCGTCCAGGATCACGGGACAGGTCAGCTCACGCATCAGCTTGAGCACCAGCCGCTCGGCCCGCTCGCCTTGGCCCAGGCCGGGGCCGATGACGGCGGCGGTGCAGCCACGGGCCTTCTCCAGCACGGCCTCGTCGTCCTCGGGCCAGGGCCAGACCATCGCCTCGTCGCAGCACTTGGCGGCCAGGATGGGGTATACGTCCTCGGGCACGGCCAGCGTGGTCAGTCCCGCGCCGCCCCGCACCGCCGCCCGGGCGCACAGCGCCGCCGCGCCGGTGTATCCCCGGCTCCCGGCCAGGATGAACAGTTTGCCGAAGTCCCCCTTGTGGCCGTCCACCGGGCGGCAGGGGAGGGACAGCATCTCCCGTTCCACCAGCATCGTCTGAGGCTGTTTCGGGTACAGATCGTCCGGGATGCCGATGTCGGCGATGACCACCCGGCCGCTGTGCACAGCGCCCTTGCCCACAAACAGCCCCGGCTTGCCCCGGGAGAAGGTGACGGTCACGTCCGCTTTCACCGCCGTCCCCATCACGTCGCCGGTGTCGGCGTGGATGCCGCTGGGTACGTCGGCGGACACCACCCAGCCCGTCCCCCAGCGGGTCATGCGGGCGGCCAGGGCCGCGTCCCCCTCCAGGTCGCGGGTGAGGCCCACGCCGAACAGCGCGTCGATGGCCACGTCGAAGGGCATATACTGCTCCTTATTCTCTGGATCGAAATCCTCCAGCATCCCCCCGGCCTCGACGAGTCGGCGCTCCATCTCCAGGCAGTCGTCAGTCATCTTTTCCCGGTCTCCCACCAGGACGCACTTTACCCGCCAGCCCATTTCCAGCAGCAGCCGCGCGGCGGCCACCCCGTCCCCGCCGTTGTTGCCGGGGCCGCACCACACGATGGCGGAGCGCCGCCGCATGGCCCAGAACTCCGCCTGCTCCTCCTGGGTCAGGAGATGCCCGTCCTTTGCGATATAAGCGGTGGGGCCGTCCTGCCGGAGCCCCGGCCCGGGTATGGGCAGGGAGCGCACCTCCCGCACCAGCGCTCGGGCGGCGTTCTCCATCAGCTCGGTGGACGGGATGCCCCGTTCCTCAATGGCGATGCGGTCGATCTCCCTCATCTGCGCGGCGGTGTACAGCTCCATACGGTTGGCTCCTTTCATTTTCTCAACATTATAATGTTTTCCCCCCTGCATTTCAACCATATTATATGTTGAAGGGGAGAATTCGATAAATCAGTGTTTTCCCTCTTGCATTTCAACCTTTATTGTGATATAAAAGGAAAAGTGAAATGCGTGGAACGGGAAAATAGGGAGCCTTACCACACCCCCAGAGAGAGGCGGCCACCGGCTGAAAGCCGCCTTGGTGCGTGCCCCTTGGTTCGCCCGGGAGCGGCCCGCGAGAGCGGGACGGTTTGCCGCCGTTAATTGGCTTTGAGTGCGCGCTTTTGCGCGAATGCGGGTGGTACCGCGGAAGGGTTGCCTTTCGTCCCCAGGACAGGGGAGGAAGGGCGTTTTTATTTCGGCAGAAAGGATGGAGGTTTATGTGGTGGCTGCTGCAAAGCGGTTTTTTTGATGTCATGTCTGTTCTGGTCATTCTCATCGTTGTCGGTGCGTCTGTGTTCGGGATTGTCTCCCGCATCCGGCGATTGGGCAAAAACAGCAACGCTCCCCGGCTCACCGTGGAGGCCCAGGTGGTGGCTAAGCACACCAGCGTCACCCACCAAAGCGGCGCCGACGACTCCATGAACTACACCTCCACCTCCTACTATGTCACCTTCCAGGTGGAGAGCGGCGACCAGCTGGAGTTCCAGGTCACCGGCCAGGAATATGGGATGCTGGTGGAGGGAGACTGGGGCCGGCTCACCTTCCAGGGCACCTGGTATCTGGGCTTTGAGCGCCAGCAGTAAGAAAACACGATAACCAATATCAAAGGAGTATATGCCATGAAAGAACAGTTAGCAAAAATCCGCGCCGAGGCGCTCTCCGCCTTTGAGAGCGTCCGCGACTCCGCCGCCCTGGACGAGCTGCGGGTAAAGTATCTCGGCAAAAAGGGCGAGCTGACGGCGGTCTTGAAGCAGATGGGCAAGCTGTCCGCCGAGGAGCGCCCCGCCATGGGCCAGCTGGCCAACGAGGTGCGCGCCGCCCTGGAAAATGCCCTGGACGCCGCCTCCCACAAGCTGGAGAAGGCTGCCATGGAACTGAAGCTGAAGGCGGAGACGGTGGACGTGACCATCCCCGGCAAGCAGGTGAAGGTGGGCCGCCGCCACCCCATGTATATCGCCCTGGACGAGATCAAGGACATCTTCATCGGCATGGGCTTCACCGTGCTGGACGGCCCGGAGATCGAGCTGGCCGAGCTGAACTTTGACCGGCTCAACGCCGAGGAGGGCCACCCCTCCCGTGACTGGTCGGATACCTTCTACTTCGACGAGGACAGCCGGGTGATGCTCCGCTCCCAGACTTCCCCCATGCAGGTGCGGGCCATGGACTCCATGGAGCTGCCCATCCGCATCATCGCCCCCGGCCGGGTGTACCGCAAGGACGAGGTGGACGCCACCCACTCCCCCATGTTCCACCAGGTGGAGGGCATGGTTATTGACAAAAACATCACCATGGCCGACCTGAAGGGCACGCTGAACACTCTGGCGGAGCAGCTCTTCGGCCAGGGCACCGTCACCCGCTTCCGCCCTCACCATTTCCCCTTCACCGAGCCCTCCTGCGAGATGGACGTGCAGTGCCACAAGTGCGGCGGAGCCGGCTGCCCCACCTGCAAGGGCGAGGGCTGGATTGAGCTGCTGGGCGCGGGCATGATCCATCCCCATGTGCTGGAAATGGCGGGCATCGACCCCGACGAGTGGTCAGGCTGGGCCTTCGGCATGGGCCTGGAGCGCACCGCCCTGCGCCGGTTCAAGATCGACGACCTGCGCCTGATCTTCGAGAACGACATCCGGTTCTTAGAGCAATTCTGAGAGGAGGAAGCAATTATGAATTTATCGAGAAAGTGGCTCAATGAGTTTGTGAAAATAGACACCCCCGACCGGGAGTTCGCCGAAGCCATGACCCTGTCCGGCTCCAAAGTGGAGGGCACCTCCATCGAGGGCAGCGAGATCAGCAATGTGGTGGTGGGCCAGGTCAAGTCCTTGGTGCGCCACCCCAACTCCGACCATATGTGGATCTGTCAGGTGGACGTGGGGCAGGCCGAACCGCTCCAAATCGTCACCGGGGCCCAGAACGTGAAGGAGAACGACCTGGTGCCCGTGGCCCTGCACAAGTCCACCCTTCCCGGCGGCAAGAAGATCGAGAAGGGTAAGCTGCGGGGCGAGCTGTCCAACGGAATGCTGTGCTCCTTCGCGGAGCTGGGTCTGGATCAGCGGGACTTTCCCACCGCCTATGCCGACGGCATCTGGATTCTGTCCGACGACCCGGAGCTCACGGGGCTCACCCTGGGCCAGGACATCCGGGAGGCCGTGGGGCTGGACGACCACGTGGTGGAGTTCGAGATCACCCCCAACCGCCCGGACTGCCTGTCCGTCATCGGTCTGGCCCGGGAAGCCGCCGCCACCTTCGACGCGCCCCTCACCCTCCACGAGCCGGAGGTCAAGGGCGGGGCGGACGGCGTGCTCACCGATCTGCTGGACGTGGAGACCCCCGCCGCCGACCTGGTGCCCCGGTACACCGCCCGGATGGTGCGCAATGTGAAGATCGCCCCCTCCCCCAAGTGGATGCGGGAGCGGCTGCGCGCCATGGGGGTGCGGCCCATCAACAACATCGTGGACATCACCAACTACGTCATGCTGGAGTACGGCCAGCCCATGCACGCCTTTGACTACCGCTACGTGAACGGCGGCAAGATCATCGTCCGCCGGGCGGAGGAGGGGGAGGTCCTCACCACCCTGGACGGCAAGGAGCACACCCTCACCGCCAACCACCTGGTCATCGCCGACGAGGGCCGGGCCGTGGGCCTGGCGGGCATCATGGGCGGTTTGAACTCCGAGATCGTGGACGACACCACCGACGTGGTGTTTGAGTCCGCCTGCTTCGACGGCACCTGCATCCGCAAGGGAGCGCTGGCCCTGGGTATGCGCACCGAGGCCTCCGCCAAGTTCGAGAAGGGCCTGGACCCGCTGAACACCCTGCCCGCCGTCAACCGGGCCTGCGAACTGGTGGAGCTGCTGGGCGCCGGCGAGGTGGTGGACGGATGCATCGACATCCTCAACTTTGTCCTCCACCCTGTGGAGCTGCCCGTGGAGCCGGACAAGATCAACGCCCTGCTGGGCACCAATGTGTCCCGGGAGGAGATGCTCTCCATCCTGAAAAAGCTGGACTTCCTGGTGGAGGAGGATCCCGACGTGGTCACCGTCCCCTCCTGGCGGGGCGACGTGCGCCGTATGGCCGACCTGGCCGAGGAGGTGGCCCGGTTCCACGGCTACAACAACATCCCCAACACCCTCATGCGGG